>NZ_BAAAZP010000009.1:0-116025 GCF_039536965.1 Nonomuraea antimicrobica
TGGCCACCAGCGGTGACCTCAACCCGGCCACCTGCGGCTACTTTTGCACGGCCACGGACAGTAAGCCACGTAAGGCAAGTGGGCTTACCAACTGCGATGACCAAGGGCGCGGCGTCAGAGCGTCGGAGCCGTACTGGGCTTAGTCGGCGGACCCGGAGCAATGTGGGACGCTCGTGCGGGTAAGATCGCCGCTCAGCCGCACGAAGCGCGTTCCTTGGAAGAGGAGCCACTGGCGAAAACGATCCGCACGACCCGCATAGTAGAGCGAGATGTCCTCTTTGGTGTTGTCCGCTGCGACGAGCTGGCCAGAGCGCAGCCGAGACCATGCGTTGCCATCTGGATCGACAACTTTGACGTATGCGACGAGGGGAGCCCTCCAGACGCCATCACTTGGGTCTTCGGGAGTCAGCGTAAGCCTGCTGATGCTGCAGGGAGGAAAGAGCGCCGATATCCACCTCGTGTGCCGTCGTGTCATGCGTGGGTGAGGGGGCGGTCAAGGATCGGTTCGCCTCAAGGCTGTGAGTGATGTCTCCGATGAAGGAGGCGCCCGAGAACGTGATGGATGCGGGCATGGGCTCATAGCCACTGTTCTGGATCGCGAGAACGCCATCACCCTTAGCGGTTTCCTCGGTCCACCAGGTGACTTTGGAAGCGAAGCCGGCAAGTCTGCGCCGCTGCTGTTCCGCATGCTGTTGCTGCTGGATGGTGAAGGTCATGTAGGAGACCACGAGGGCAGCCACGGCGGCGACGCCCGCGAGCACGGTGCCGATCATCGACCAGAGGGGGACCACGCGCCCGCTGGCGTCTGTGGTGGTGGTCGGCGCGGCCTGCGACGCTGGCGTGCCGTCTGGCAGGGGGGAGGGCCGGTCGATGGGAGGCGTCCTCTTGCGGCGCTGAGCCGCGCGTGTGCCGGTGAGGAAGATCACGGCCAGCGCGAGGAAGGTCCGGGGGCGTCCCATTTTCTGGATTATAGGTTTCGCCCGGCCCGGCCGAGCGGACTCCTGCGGAGATCCGGTATGCCCCCTTCCCGCACTCACTGCGGCGGGCGGCGCTCCTGAAAAGTGAGGCCGGCCTGGTCAGCCCGTCGCCGGCGCGGTGAGTCCGCCTCAGATGGTGTGGCATGTGAGGCGGAACGTCCGGAACTACGAACGCAAGCGATCGTCGGCCAGAAGCCCCAGGGTCTGCGGCGTTTCCCAGGCCGTCAGCTGCCGGTCAGGGTCGGTCTCCTGGTGCGCGCACTGGTTGATCAAATCGGCGAGGGCTTGCCGGTCCTGCTCGGACAGGTCCTGCAGCAGGGCGATCACCGGCTCCAGCACTTGCATGGTGGCCTCGGGCGTGATGGCGTCGTCGTCGCTGCGATCAAGCGTGATAACGATCTCGGTGAGCGCTTTGGCGAGGGTGCGTTCAAGCAGGGGTCCCCGTAGCTTCGGCCCAAAATCCAACAGATATGCCTCTGGCCTGCATTGATAGGCAGGGCTCAGGTTTGGCCCACCAGCCCAAAACTTCCACATAAGCGCAGGTCAGAGGCATATCTGTTGGATCCTGCGCCATTACTACGGGGACCCCAACGAGCTGTCGGCACTCGTCCAGCAGTCCTTGGTCAACGTTCGGATAGTGCTCGCAGACCGAACAGCGAGCAGAACGCGACACGGAGCCGCCGGCGCGGCCGACGGCCAAGGGGTCCCCAAGTAACGCAGTCCCCGTGGGCCAATCGGTCTGCGGGCAGGGGCCGGGACGGCGGAAGGCGGCCGATCGAGGGGTGCTCGGGATCGGAGTGCCGGGCCTGGCACCTCGTCCGGCCGCTCCCCAGCCAGGTGCGAGGTGTCAGGCGATGAACACGCTGGAGCCGAACTCCTGCGTCGTGCGCCCGCCCGGATGAACAACCGCCAGGATCCTTCCTGTGCAGCGGTGACCGCTGTAGACCATGGCGTATTCGTTGGTCTGGTTGTGCAGGATGAGCGGGCGGGAGCGGGGGTCGACGCAGCCGCTCGGATTCTCGATCACCTGGCCGTCACCGAAGACGAACTTTCCCCGGCGGCGGAGGCCGGGCCGGGCAGGGCGACAGCCAGCATCCCCGCCGTGGCGAGGATTCCGAGTGTGGTTGCGATACGTCGCATGAGTGACTCCTTGAGATCGGTGCGGAATGCACGACAGCCCATTCCGTCACTCACGGTATCTATGATCACACTCTTAGTGATTCAGGCTTGTCCGTGTCCGGGTTGAGGAGCTCCAGATCGTTTGCCCATAGGCGTTTGGCCTTGATCACACGGCCCTAGGCGACTCTGGATTTGTCAGACCCGCCTGCCATGGTGAAGGCATGCGGGACTGCGTGCCAGAGGTGCGCCTCGAGAATGGCCGTGTCGTCACCACGCCGGAGGGGGTGGCGCTGGCCTGACTTCCGCTCTGCGGGCAGGTCGTCGCGAAGCTTCCGGCGATGAGCGGCAACCACCGGTGGCTGCATGCAACCGTGGGTATGCGTTCCCCGGCACCTCGACGACCGAAAGTACTGGCGGCTGCTTCGTACCTGCTCGACCAAGCTGACGATCGCGGCCATCGACCGATTCGGCTACATCGTGTTAGTGCGGGACATGTCGCGGCTGGCGCGGCGCAACCGCAAATGCCAGGAAGCGGAGGGCCTCGAGTGCCAGTGCGCCTGTCGGGGGGCCCACCAGGGGCAGAACACCAGCGACTGGTTCGAGCGCTGCGGCGACGTCCTGATTGCCGAGCTCGGCGAGATCACCAGACCGTCGTCCTGTACAGGGCGAAAGGCGATGACGCTGCAGCCGTCTTCTACGACGGCGACTGCAGGGCCAGCGCTACCGCGTTGATCGCGGCGACCGCCAGGGTTGACCCAGGGCGACACGGTTCTGGTGCGCGGCCTGCCCGGCCGCGCGGGCCCGCGTCTGGGATCACTGCCATACGCACGGGTTCGTCCGCGCCCCGTTGTGCAGCACCTGTAACACGCGGGCGCGCGCCCGCAGCACCCACGCGCGCAGGCCGCCCCGGCTCACGCCCAGATCGGCCGCGATGCCTTTGTAGGTCGCGCCGGGGGGTGGACTCGTACAAGGCCACGGCATCGGCTTTGAACTCCTTAGAAGTCCTTCAACGCCATCGGCGATCTTCTCGCTTCCTCCGGAGCAAGCACATTCCAGTATCAGCGTGTCCACCAACCAGAGGGAAGTGCCCCTGGCGAGCAGACGGACATCACCTACCCGACGGTTGCTCGGTGGTTGCTCGTACGCGCTCGATCTGCCATAAGGCTGGGGCTTGGTCTCGGAATCCCTGGCCTATGCCGCCGCGCTGAGATGGTGGGCAAACGACACATAATGGCGATGGTCAAGGGCGCATGGCTGCTCGGTGGTTGCTCGCGTGTACGTGATACGGCGCGGCATCTATCGCCACTTCCTGACACGACGGCGGTGAAAATTCCGGCCACAGCGATTGAAAACAGCACTCTGCGGCACTAAACGACACTGAGGGAACCGACTTCATAATCCGATGGTCGATGTCCCACAGGACGGTGGCGGAGGACTTGGCCTAGCTCTCCCGCCAGCCCAGCCTTCTTTACCATCCGCCCCCATCTCGACGAACGTTCGAACTGCCGGGCGATCTTCATTCCGGTTGGCAGCGTGCCGTTTTCGTCCGCTTCGGTTACGGCCCGCTTCCAGGCTGTACGTTGAAGGGCCCGTTCCCCGTGCCCCAAGATGATCGGTGGCGACGCGTGGCACCACTGATCCGGTCGGTCCTTCTGCTCGGGCAGATCGCCACCGGCCTGGTCGCCCTGATCGGTGAGGGAGGCAGACTGGCGGATCTGGCACATCATCATTTCGTAGGCCCCGATGAGCGCCAGGCTGGGCCAGCCCGCTGTCAGGCGAGCGATCAGCGTGGGCTCGGCGACTGCCACGTTTGCCCCGATGCCGGCCAGGCTACTGACGATCAGCAGCGTCCAGGGCAACAGGCCGCCGCGCATGCCCTGACGGCTGGCTCGCAGCAGCACCATCGACGCCGCCACCATCGTCCCGTCCACGGCCGGCGGGATTAGCGCAGCTGCCAGCTCATCCTCGCCATGCGCCAGCGCCAGCTCGCGCATGTGTCGAAACGACACAACCGCTGCGATGGCGGCCAGCACCACCACGGCCCCGGTTGTCGTCCAGCGAATCCACCGATCTGACAGCACCACGCATCGATGCCCTGGTCTGGAAGAACAACGTGCTCAGGACGAGCTTGGATCGGTTCCCTTCTTCCGGGTCCCTCGTACGGGGCCGTTTGCGCAGGCGGGAGGGCCCGGTGCGCCCTCAGGCCGGTGGGGTCAGTGCGGTCGTGATGAGGTCGGCGTCGAGGGGGTCGCCCGGCAGCGGCGTGGCGCCGGTGGGGCGCAGGCCGTCCAGGAGGGTGGCCAGCAGGCGGGCGCGCACCACGTCGCCGAGGTCGCGTGACGCCGACGGCAGCGGGCGGGTCAGCACGGTGAGGAACATGACGAGGTCGGCGGCGCTCACGTCGGGGCGCAGCGCCCCCTCGGTACGGGTGGCGTCGACCAGGGCGTCCAGCGCCGTCAGCACCCGGTCGCGGGCCTGGCGGAACCCGGGGGCCCGCTCGACCTGGCCGCCCAGGATGGGCAGCATGGCCACGATGCGGCGTTCGACGACCCCCCGCGCGAACACGGCCAGCGCCTGATCGGCAGACGGTTCGGCCAGGACCTCGGTGGCGAGCGCGGCCACCTGCTCCATGTTGTCCACCGCCACGGCGGCGATCAGGTCGGCGCGGGTCGGGAAGTGCCGGTACAGGGTGGCGTTGCCGACCCCGGCGGACGTGGCGATCTGGTCGAGTGGCGCGTCCGGGCCCTGTTCGAGGAAGGCCAGGTGCGCCGCCCGCAGGATCTGCTCGCGGTTGCGGCGGGCATCGGCGCGCAACTCTTTCATCGGCCGCCGCCCGCGCGGCCCACTCCGGACCTGCTCGTTCGTCGGCCGCCCCAGACACGCTCGTTCATCGGCGACTCCAGACCCCGCTGCATCATCGGCCACTCCAGACCCGTAACCGTGGACATGCTCCCCGGTTATGTTACTGTGCGGCGTAACCGGGGAGTTTCTCCCCACTTTCTCGTCGGTGGGAGGCAGTGATGGGATCGATCGAGAAGACCTCGGTGGCGTGCGTCGTCGCCGGTGGCGGGCCGGCGGGCATGGTGCTCGGCCTTCTGCTGGCCAGGTCGGGCGTGGAGGTGGCGGTGCTGGAGAAGTACCCCGACTTCCTGCGCGACTTCCGCGGCGACACCGTGCACGCCTCCACCCTCAACCTGCTGGACGACCTCGGCCTCGGCGACCGGTTCGCGGCCCTGCCGCAGCGGCGCGAGCGGCGGGTCACCATGGAGTTCGACGACGGCGCACTCACCGAGGACTTCAGCCGCCTGCCGGGCCGCCACCAGCACATCGCGCTGGTCCCGCAATGGGACTTCCTCAACCTGCTGGCCGCGGCCGGCGCCGAGTCGCCGCACTTCCACCTCGCCCGGCACGCCGAGGTCGACGGCCTGCTGCGCGAGGGCGGGCAGGTGTGCGGGGTACGCTACACCGACAAGGACACCGGCCTGTCGAGGGAGGTGTCCGCGCCGCTGGTCGTGGCGGCGGACGGGCGGCACTCCGCCGTACGGCGCCTGCTCGGCCTGCGGCCCCGCGCCTCGGCCACGCCGCACGACTGCCTCTACGTACGCGTTCCCCGCCTGCCCGGTGACCCGGACGGCACGTTCCTGCGCTTCAGCGCCACCGGCGGGCTCATCATGATCAACCGGGGCGACTACTGGCAGGCGGCCCTGCTCATCGCCAAGGGGACGGCGCGGGACGCGCTCGCCCACGACGGGGAGTGGCCCCGCCGTACGATCGCCCGGCTGGCCCCGTACACCGGCGAGCGGATGGCCGCCATCGGCGCCGGGGACATCGCCTCCCTGCAGATCCGCATCGACCGGCTCGCCCGCTGGTGGGCGCCGGGAGCGCTGCTCATCGGCGACGCCGCGCACGCCATGTCGCCCATCGCGGGCGTGGGCATCAACCTGGCCATCCAGGACGCCGTCGCCGCGGCCCGCATCCTGGTGCCCGCACTGCGGCGCGGCCGGGTGCGCGGCAGGGACCTGGCCGCGGTGCAGCGCCGCCGCCAGTGGCCGACCGTGCTGACCCAGATGGCGCAGCGCGCGGCGCAGGAGCGCATCGTGGCCGCCTCGATCACCGGCGACGACGCCGCGACCGCCCCGCTGCGCGTGCCCCAGCCGCTGCGCACCCTGCGGCGCTGGCGAGGGTTCCCGCACCTGTTCGGCAGGGTCGTGGCGCTGGGCATCCGGCCCGAGCGCCTGACCGGATCGCTGGAGCCGCTGAGCCATGGGTGAGCGGATCTTCGTCGCGGTCACCGTGGCCACGACCCTGCTGACCCTCGCGGTCTCCGTCGTCGTGATCGCCGACCCGGCCGTCGCGCTGCCCGGGGGCTCGCCGGTGACGCCGGCGGTGCAGACGTTCGCCCAGGCGTGCGCCCTGCGGTCGCTGGCGGTGGGCGGGGCGCTGCTGATCCTGCTGGCCCGCCGCTCCGAGGCGGGGCTGATCGTCCTGCTCTGGGTGACCGGCCTGTTCCAGGCGGGCGACGCGCTCCTGCACACGCTGAACGGCAACCCCGCGGCAGTCGCGGCCCCGGCCCTGGCGCTGACGGCGTTCGGCTCGGCGGTCTGGCTCACCGGCTCGCGCGGGTCACCCGGGATCAGGTGATCTCGAGGTTGGCCATCATGCCCATGTCCTCGTGTTCGGCGTTGTGGCAGTGGAAGAGGTAGCGGCCGCGGTAGCCGTCGAAGCGGGTGATGATCTCCACCGACTCGGCGGGCCGCAGGGAGATGGTGTCCTTGAGCCCCGCGTCGTGGGGGAGCGGTGGCCGGCCGCTGCGCGAGAGCACCCGGAAGCCGGCCAGGTGCAGGTGGACGGGGTGGTGGACGTCGGCGACCAGCCGCCACACCTCGACGTCGCCGAGCCCTGTGGTGAGGTCGGAGCGGGCCGGGTCGAACGGCAGCCCGCCGATCAGCCAGCCGTGGCCGCCGCCCATCCGCCCGACGCGGAAGGCGAGGTCGCGCACCCTGACGGCGTCCGACGGCCGCCAGGAGGGCAGGTCGGCGGACAGAGTCGCGGGGACGCGGCTGTCGTCGGCGGCCTCGCGCACGACGCGGAAGGCCAGCACGTCGCGGGTACGGCCGGTGCCGAGCCGGTTCACCACCCTGACGAGGCCGCCGACGGGGACGCCGGAGAAGTCGACGACCACGTCGTAGCGTTCGGCGGGCGCGACCGGCAGCAGCCGGTGGGTGACGGGGGCGGCGAGCAGCCCCTGGTCGGCGCCGATCTGGACGAGGTCGAGGCGGCGTCCGTCGTCGGTGACCGCTTCGAGCTCGTAGTGCCGGGCGTTGGAGGCGTTGAGTACGCGCAGCCGGTAGCGGGCGGCGTCGACCTCGTGCACGGGCCACGGGGCGCCGTTGACCAGGATCACGTCTCCGAGCACCCCGGCGACGTACGGCTCGTGCACGCCGGGCCGTACGCGCAGGGTGGGGTCGAGGGCGGGGTAGGCGAGGCCGCCGTCGGCGGCGAACGCGCGGTCGGCGATCATGAGCGGCAGTTCGCGCGGCCCGGCGGGCAGGCCGAGCGCGTCCTCGGCGTCGTCGCGGACGATCTGCAGCCCGGCCAGGCCCCGCCAGATCGCCGGGGCGGTGAAGTCCATCCGGTGGTCGTGGTACCACAACAGCGTCGGCCGCTGGTCGAGCGGGAAGGTGTAGCTGCGCGTCAGCGTGGTCACCACGGCCCGCGGGTCGCGCATGCCGTGCCCCGGTTGCATGCCGTGCCCCATCTGCTGGTGGGGCTCCTGCCAGCCCTCGGGCAGGACGAGGTCGGTCGGGTAACCGTCGGAGTCGGCCGGGGTACGTCCGCCGTGCAGGTGCACGACGGTCGGCACGGGCAGGGTGTTGCGGTGCGTCACGGTGACCGGCCGGCCGCGGCGCGACTCGATCGTGGGCCCGGGGAAGGTGCCCTCGTACGTCCACAGCGGTGTCCTGACACCGGGCAGGATCTCCGCGGTCGTCTCGCGCTGGGTGATCTCGTAGCGGTCGGTGCCGTCCGAGGTGGCGACCGGCTTCAGCACGGGCGGCAGCGGCAGCGGCACCTGGAACGGCGGCGGCAGCGGTACGGCGCTGCGCAGCTCCGCACCCGTGATCGACGGCCGGCGGGCCAGCGCGGCCGAGGCCGACAGCCCGGTGGCCGCCATCAGCCCGAGCGCCCCGCCGATGCCCAGCACCCGCCGCCTGGTGACGCCGCGGCCCGCGTCGCGCTCACGCATCACGGGCCTCCCGCCGGGCGCCGGGCCGCAGCCCGAGGGGCCGGAGCCAGACGGCGATGAACAGCACGACGAGCGCGGCGACGGTCATCACCCCCAGCGGGAGGTGCAGCCACAGCGCGCCGTCCAGCCCGGCGAAGTACTGCGCCGTCTCGGCCGCCACCACGCCCGACGTGGCCAGGAACGGCCAGACCTGACGCAGCCGGACCCACACCACGACCGCCACGATCACCTGGAGGTAGCCGATGGAGGTGACCACGTCGGCGCCGAGCGCGTGCCAGCGCAGGCCGTCGAAGTCACCGCTCAGGTAGACCCCGGCGAACACCGGCTGGGCGGCGATCGCCGCCGCGTGCGCGCTGACGACGGCCCGCAGCGTCCATCCCGCGGGTCTCGTCCGGTGCGCGGCATCGGAGCCGGGACCGCCGGCCACGGTGAGCATGAGGGATCCTCCTCGGTGCGAAGTCGTCCATGTGCGAACCCCTCGACAGTATGGCCGTGACGCTATCTTGTCTAAGATTAATATTGCTATGGTGTTATGTCTCGGGAGGCATGATGGAGCTGAACGCGCTCAGGCAGTTCCTGGTGGTGGCGCGGCTCGAACACCTCAGCCGCGCGGCGCAGGAGCTGCGCGTCGCCCAGCCCTCGCTGAGCCGGACGATCGCCCGGCTGGAGAGTGAGCTGGGCGCCCCGCTCTTCGACAGGAGCGGCCGGCTCCGGCTCAACGACACGGGCAAGCTCTTCCGCGGTTACGTTGAGCGCTGCCTCGGTGAGCTGGACGCGGGCCGCCGAGCCGTCGCCGAGGCCGGCAGCAAGGGGCTGGGCACGGTGCGGCTGGCGTCGGAGACCTTCCTCACCCTCACCGGGCCGCTGGCGGCCTTCAAACGAGCGCATCCCACCGTCGAGATCGAACTCGACTGGACACCGGCCGAAGACATGGCCCGCCGACTGCGCGCCCAGGACGTCGATCTGTGCGTGGCCTCGCAGCCCATCGACGCCGAGGGCCTGGAGGCGGTCCGGCTGCTCGACGAGGAGGTATGGCTGGCGATGCCGTTCGAGCATCCGCTGGCGGGCCGCGCCTCGGTGAGCGTCGAAGCGCTCGGCGACCAGCCGTTCGTCTCCGCCCGCAGGGGGCACTGGCAACGGCGGCTGCTCGATCGGCTCTTCGCCGCCAGAGACCTCACCCCGAAGATCGTCTGCGAGGTCGACGAGCTGAGCGCCATCGTCGACCTGATCAGCGCCGGGCTCGGCATCGGTCTCGTCCCCGGCATCGCCCGCCGCGCCTACACCCGGGCGCCCCTCGCCTGCGTCGCCGTCGACAGCCCCGACTGCCGTCGTGCGCTCACCCTGTACTGGGGCGCCGACGGCCACCTGTCGACCGCCGCGCGCCTGATGCGTACCACGATCACCGACTGGAACTGGACCACCGGCGAACCACTGGACAACGGCGCCTGATCACGCCTGTGGCCCGGTGAGGCGGCGGGGCGCCGCCTCACCGGGCCGTCGTCAGCGCCTTGCTACTTCTTCGGTACGTACAGCCGGATGTCTGTGAGGCTCGCGCTGCCCTCGTAGACGTTGGTGTAGAGGTCGCCGATCACGAAGTAGTCGGGGTAGGCCGACCCGGCCGGCCACTGGTCGGGCCAGGTCATGCTGCCGTTGTTGTCGTTCTGCACCAGGTTGCCGTTGAAGCGGCCGTCGTACTCCTCGGGCTTGACGTTGTAGTGCCAGATCGGGTTGTTGTCGACGACGAACGGCCGGTGGAAGCGGATCGTCTTCTTGCCCACCCGGGCGAAGTTGCCGCTGGCCTCCAGCGTGTAGCCGGTCTCGTCGCGTTCGATGGCGAACGTGTAGTACTCGTTGGGCATCAGCTCGGGCTGCAGTTCGGCGGCCGAGGAGAGCTGGCGCTCGGCCACGCCGCCCGAGCAGGTGGTCATGAACCACTGGGAGTTGCCCGCCAGGCCGCCCTTGCCCGGCGTCCAGTTGGGCATCCCGCTGATCCACATGTTGACCGTGTTGAAGCTGCTGTCGCGGTAGTTGTAGTACTGCCCGGTGTTGGAGTCGCAGACCCGGCCGCCGGTGCCGGTGCCGACGCGGTCGGGGTGCTGGGAGAAGGAGTCCATCAGCACCTTGCGGCGGTAGTGCCAGAAGTGGTTGTTACGCGGCGCGGGGTCGGCGAAGTCCACGATCGTCATGAAGTGGAAGCCGTTGTAGCCGTAGGCGCCCTCGCGTACATCCTGCCAGTCGCAGTAGGGAGAGGACGCGTCGCCGTTCCAGCCCGGGCTGCGCGAGCCCTCGCCCCAGGGGTGCTGGGTCTTGCAGCCGTCCTTCGAGTAGCCGTTGATCCGGTTGTCGTACTCGATGCTGCCGTTGCGCTTGCCGCCGAAGTCGACGGTCTTGAGCTTGTACTCGACCCGGTACTTGTCCGGCAGCGCATTCGTAGGACGGAAGATCGCGCCGCCCGTGTGGTCGGGCACCTTCAGCTCGGCCACCGGCCCGCCCTTGATCACCTTCCTGCTGATGGAGGGCGGCGACTCGATCACGCCGTCCTTGTTCCAGTCGCGGGCCGAGAGCGACGCGGTCAGCCAGCCGTCCTTGCCGACCTTGAACTCCTTGCGGTACGTGTCGAACGACTCGAAGGCCGTGTTCCAGGCCGAGCCGTAGTCGTTCTGATACCACAGGCCCGAGTCGTCCATGATGGTGTCGAACGGCTGGGCGTGGGTCTCCTTCACCCAGGGCGCGTCGCCGAGCGGCTTGGCGAAGTTCTCCTGGTAGAGCAGCCGCCAGCCCGACGGCTTGGCCTCGGCTGGCGGATTTACGGCTAGCGGGATCAAAGCCACCACAGCGGCCATAAGCCCGCGGGTCGCGATTTTGCGTGACATTTTTCCTCCAAGGGGGGTTAGAAGCTGCCATTGGGGTCGTAGTACTGGGCCGCGTTCTCCTTGGTGACCATGGGCGAGGGGACGACGGTGTCCTTCTCGACCTGTGCGCCGCCGAGAATCTCGACGGCCCGGTCGAGGCCCTTGCTGCCGATCTCGTCGGCGTCATTGAGACCGGTTACCAGATAGTTCGTGCCGTCCTGGATGGCCTTGAGCGCCTCGTTCTGGCCGTCGACGCCCGCGATGACGATCTGCTCGGCCTTGCCGGCGTCGGCGATGGCCCGCTGCGCGCCCAGACACATGGCGTCGTTCTCGCAGAAGACCGCCTTGAGGTCGCCGTGCTGGGCGAGCAGGCTCTCCATGACCGACAGGCCGCCGTCCGAGCTCCAGTTGCCGAAGTCCGGGGCCTCGACGAGCGTGATGCCCTGGGCGGTGCCGAGCACCGACTTCACGCCTTCGGTGCGCGCCAGGCCGATCGAGTTGTCCGCGGGACCGCCCTTGATGATGCCGACCTTGCCGCCGTCGGCCAGTTGCTTGGCGAGGAACTGGCCGTTCTGCACGCCGATCGCCTTGTTGTCGGGGCCGATCCAGCTCGTGTACTCGCCGGTGGCGAACTTGCGGTCGACCAGGACGACCGGCTTGCCCGCCTGCTTGATGGCGTTGAGCGCGGCGGGCGCCGACTCCAGCGGGCCACCGGAGATGATGATCGCGTCGACGTTCTTGCTGAGCAGGTCCTCGACGTTGGAGGCCAGCTTGGCGGCGTCGCCGTTGGCGTCGGTGCTGATGACCTCGACGTTGCCCTTCTTCTTTGCCTGGGCGGCGATGGCCTTGTCCATGCCGCTGAAGTAGGGGCCGCTGAGCAGGAAGTTGGCGACACCGATGGTCTGCTTGCCGTCGTCCTGGGCGCCGCCTCCAGAGGAGCAGGCGGCCAGACCGAGGCAGGAGGCGAGGAGGAGGATTCGTAGCTTCATCATTTTCTCCGGACGAGGATGACGACGATGATGATCAAGCCTTTGAGCACCTGTTGCCAGAAGCTCTGCACGCCGTACAGGTTGAGCAGGTTGTTGATGAGGACCAGGACGAGCACGCCGCCGAACGTCGCCCGCACCGAGCCGCGCCCGCCCGCCAGGCTGGCGCCGCCGATGACGCAGGCGGCGATCGCGTCGAGTTCGAAGGCCACGCCGACACTGGGCTGCGCGATGCCGACGCGGCTGGCCAGGACGACCCCGGCCAGTCCGGCGCAGGCGCCGCTGATCGCGTACGCGAGGATCACGTGCTTGCGGACGTTGATGCCGGCCAGCCGCACGGTCTCGGCGTTGCCGCCGATCGCGATGATCGACCGGCCGGCGGGTGTGCGGGACAGGAACACGCCGCCCGCGGCGAAGACCACGGCCATGATGACCGTGATGAGCGGAATGGGCCCGAGCATGGCCGAGCCGAGCGAGAGGAACGCCGGGTCGCTCGGCGTGACGGGCACCTCGGAGTAGACGAACGCCAGGCCGCGGATCGTGGTGAGCGAGGCCAGCGTCACCACGAACGGCGCGAGCCCGAACCGCGCCACCAGCGTGCCGTTGACCAGCCCGAACGCGATGCCCGCCGCCACGCCCACGACCATCGCGACCGGGATGGGCAGCCCCGCGGACAGCCCCGCGGCGAGGATGCCGGAGAAGGCCACCACGGACCCGACGGACAGGTCGATGCCGCCGGTGAGGATCACCACGAGCATGCCGAAGGCCAGCAGGCCCGTCGTGACCATCTGTTTGAGCAGGTTGGTGAGGTTGACCGGGGTGAGGAAGGTGTCGGAGGTCGTGGCGGCCACCACCACGAGCAGGACGATGACGGCCGCGGAGATCGCCTCGGCGGTGATGTCCCGCCCTCGCAGCACGAGGCGGGGGGAGGCGACGGTCATGTGAGGGTTCCCATCGAATGGGCGAGGACCTCGTCCTCGCTGGTCTGGTCGGAGCGCAGCTCGCCGACGATCCGGCCGTGTGCCATCACGAGTACGCGGTCACTCGCCCCGATCACCTCGGTCAGGTCGGAGGAGATGAGCAGCACGGCCACACCGTCACGGGCGAGGGTGTCGATCATGCGGTAGATCTCCACCCGGGTGGCCATGTCGACGCCGCGGGTGGGCTCGTCCAGCAGGAGCACGCGCGGGTTCCTGAGCAGCCACTTGGCCAGCACCGCCTTCTGCTGGTTCCCGCCGCTCAGGTGCTCCACCGACATGGGCGCGCAGCCCGCGGGCCGGATGCCCAGCCGGTCGATCATGCCGCCGATCTGGTCACGCTGCCTGGCCAGGTCGATGAGCGGCCCCTTGAGCGTGGTGAGCGCGATGTTGTCGCGTACGGACATGCCGAGCACGAGCCCGGTGCGCTTGCGGTCCTCGGTGACCAGCGCCAGCCCGGCGGCGATGGCCTCGGCGGGGGAGCCGTACGCGCCGCTGCCCGCGGTGGCCGGCTCGGCGCCGAACACGCACCGGGCCAGCTCGCTGCGCCCCGACCCGACGAGCCCGAACATGCCCACGACCTCGCCCGCCCGCAGCGTGAACGACACGTCGTCGAACTCGCCCGCCCTGGTGAGCCCGGTGACCGTGAGCCGGGTCTCGCCGGGCTCGGAGCGGCGGTCGGGGTAGATCTGCTCCAGCTTCCTGCCCGCCATGTGCCTGATGAGGTCGTCCTCGCTCGTACGCGACGGCTCGGTGGTCTCGATGACCCGGCCGTCCTTGATCACGACGATCGAGGTGGCCAGGTCGAGCACCTCGGCCAGCCGGTGCGAGACGTAGATCACCAGGACGCCGCGCTCCTGCAGCCGCCTGATCAGCGCGAACAGCGAGTCGAGGTCGCGCCCCGACAGCACCGCCGACGGCTCGTCCAGGATGAGCACGCGGGGCTCGGTCACCAGCGCCTTGGCGATCTCGACCATCTGCTGACGGGCCACGGTCAGGCGTTCCGCGGGCGTGCGCGGGTCGATCGTGCCGAACCCGATCGACTCCAGCAGCTTGGCGGCCCTGTCGTGCGCGGCGGGCCAGTCGATGAGGCCGCGCCGCCGGGGGAAGTCGCCCATCAGCAGGTTCTCGGTGACCGACAGCTCGGGCACCAGCGTCAGCTCCTGGTAGACGGTCCTGATGCCCCGCTGGTGGGCGTCGTGCGGGGAGCGCAGCCGGACGTGCTCGCCGTCGATCAGCATCTCGCCCGCGCTCATCGGCTGGGCCCCGGCCAGGATCTTGATCAGTGTCGACTTGCCCGCACCGTTGGCGCCCACCACGGCCAGCACCTCGCCGAAGTGCCCCTCCAGGTCGATCCCGTGGAGCACTCCGACGCCCGCGTAGTCCTTGGTGACGCCGCGCAGCACGAGGCTCATCCGAACGCCTCCGTGATGATCACCGTCTTCTGGCGGGTGAACTCCAGCGCCGTGTCGTGCACGCCCTCCCGGAAGCCGCCGGTGTCCTTGGTGCCGCCGAACGGCAGGTTCTCGGCGCGCAGCGCGGTGGAGCCGTTGATCACCACCCCGCCGACGTCGAGCCGGCTCGCGATCGTGAACGCCCGGGAGATGTCGCGGGTGAAGACCGCCGCCTGCAGCCCGTACGGCGAGTCGTTGGCCAGCCGCACCGCCTCCATCGGGTCGGTGAAGGAGGCCACGGGGGCGACCGGCCCGAAGATCTCCTCGTTGAAGGCCGCGCTGGAGACGGGCACGTCGGACAGCACGGCCGGGTCGTAGAACGCGCCCCGCCTGCCGCCGCCGGTGACCAGCCTGGCCCCGTCGGCGACGAGCCTGTCCACGGCCGCCTCGACCCGCTCGGCCGCCTCCTCGGCGATCAGCGGGCCGACATCGGTCGACTCCTGCAACTGGTCGCCGACGCTGAGCTTGCCGGTCTCTTCCAGCAGCACCGCGACGAAGTCGTCGTAGACGGCCCGGTCGGCGTAGACGCGCTTGACGGCGCAGCAGATCTGCCCGTTGCCCCTGGCCAGGCGGCCGAGTACGACGGCGCGGGCGGCCTCGGTCAGGTCGGCGTCGGCGCAGACGATCAGGGCGTCGTTGCCGCCGAGCTCCAGGAAGACCTTCTTCAGCGTGTCCGCGCCGCGCCTGGCCAGCTCCCTGCCGGCGACCGTGCTGCCGGTGAGCGACACGGCCGCGATCCCGGGCAGCTCGGCCAGGAGCTGGGACACGCGTACGCCGCCGGTGACCACCTGGTGGGCGTGCGGCGGGGCGCCGGCCTGCGCCACCAGCTCGGCCACCCGGAGCACGGCGAGCGGGCAGCGCGCGGGCGGCTGCACGACCACGGCGTTGCCCGCGGCGAGCGCGGCGGCGGCCTTGTGCGCGTACAGCTCCACGGGGTAGTTGAACGGCACGATGGCCGCCACGACGCCGAGCGGCTCGCGGATGGTCACCGCGAGGTGGCGCTCCAGCCCCGGCACCGCGTCCAGCGGGATCTGCCTGCCGAACAACCGGGTCGCCTCGCCCGCGTAGCCGCGGAAAATGCGTACGGCGGCGGCCACCTCGCCCCGCGTCTGCACGATGGGCTTGCCGTTCTCGGCGGCCAGCAGCCGCGCCAGACTCTCGGCCTCCGCCTCGATCAGGTCGGCCACCCGTCGCAGCAACGACTCGCGCTCGTGCGCGGCCAGGGCGGCCATCTCCCGCTGCCCTTCCTGCGCGGTGTCGACCACGCTCGCCACGTGCTCCTCGGTGCACGACTCGACCTCGCCGAGCAGTTCGCCGGTGCCTGGATTACGGACCTCGATCATGTAGGTGTCCCCTGTTACGACAATGTGGACGCATCCTGTAATTACAGGATGCTAGGATGTTAGGCAAGAGCCCGCTGCTCGGAATGTCTAAAGTTGGGGCCACCCCAGGCCACTCGGAGCAGCAGATGATCCTCACCCACGACCTCGGCACCACCGGCGACAAGGCGGCGATGTTCGGCGACGACGGTACTCCCACCGCGGTGATCACCGTGCGTTACCCCACCGCGTTCGGGCCGGGGGGCCGGGCCGAGCAGTCTCCGCTCGACTGGTGGGACGCGGTGCTCCGCTCGACCCGTGACCTGCTGGAACGGACGGGGACGGCCCCGGCCGAGATCACCTGCGTGTCGTTCTCCGGGCAGATGATGGGCGCGGTCTTCCTCGACGGCCGGGGCGAGCCGGTGCGCCCGGCGATCATCTGGGCCGACACCCGCTCCGCCGGGCAGTGCGAGCACCTGCTCGGCCGCATCCCGATGGAGCGGGTCTACGAGCTGACCGGCCACCGGCTCAACGCCACGTACTCACTGGCGAAGGTGCTGTGGGTGCGCGAGCACGAGCCGGACGCGTACGCCGCCACCCGCGCGATCGTGCAGGCCAAGGACTTCGTCGCGCACCGGCTGACCGGGCGCCTGGCCACCGACCCGTCGGACGCGTCCGGCACCAACGCCTTCGACCAGGTGGCCGGGGTCTGGTCGGAGGAGATCCTGGAGGCGGCCGGTGTCCCGATGACGCTGTGGCCGGAGGTCGTCCCGTCCACCACCGTGATCGGCCACGTCACGCCGGAGGCCGCCGCGCTCACGGGCCTGGCCCAGGGCACCCCGGTGGTGATCGGCGGCGGCGACGGGCCGTGCGCCGCGACGGGCGCCGGCGTGGTGGCGCCCGACGGCTCCGCCTACACCTACCTGGGCTCCTCCTCGTGGATCTCGCTGGCCGCCGACGCTCCGCTGCTCGACCCCGGCATGCGGACCATGACGTTCAACCACGTCGTGCCCGGCCGGTTCGTGCCCACGGCCACGATGCAGGCCGGCGGCGCGTCACTGGAGTGGATCAGCGAGGTGCTCGCCGCGCCGCACGCCGACCTGCTCGCGGCCGCCGGCAAGGTCGAGGCCGCGGGAGACGGCCTGTTCTTCCTGCCCCACCTGCTGGGGGAGCGCTCGCCGTACTGGAACCCCAAGGCGCGGGCCGCGTTCATCGGGCTGGCCCGCCACCACGAGCGCGCCCACCTGGCCAGGGCCGTGGTGGAGGGCGTCGCGATGAACCTCCTGACCGGGCTGCGGGCCTTCACCGGCAACGGCACCGCGATCGAGCGCATCGACGCGGTGGGCGGCGCGGCCGTGGCCGGCGAGGTGCTGCGCGTGCTGGCCGACGTGTGGGGCCTGCCGGTGCGCCGGCGTACGATCGTCGAGGCCAACAGCCTGGGTGCGGCGATCGTGGGCGGGGTCGCGATGGGGGTCTTCGACGACTTCGGCGTCGCCCCGGGGCTCTCGGCCGCCGAACCGGCGATCATGCCAGACATGATCGTTCACGAGCGGTACATTCGCGAGTATCACCGCTTCCTCGACGCCTACGCCCGGCTGGAGCCGTGGTTCAATGAGCATTGAGATCCTGTCCCGCGACGCCGCCGAGGCCGGGACCGGCCCCGACCTCATGCGGTTTCTCGGCGTCACGACCTCGCAGTCGTCGATCCACGCTCTGTTCCCCCGCTGGGCGCGGGCACTCGGGCTGCCCGCCGCCCGCCTGGTCGGGCAGGACCTGCCGCTCGACAGCCCGCCGGAGGTCTACCGCGCCGCGGTGGCCGAGCTGGCCGCCGACCCGCACACCCGGGGCGCCCTGATCACCAGCCACAAGACCGGCGTGCACGCCGCCGCGTCCGACCTGTTCGACGAGCTGGACGACTACGCCCGGCTGTGCGGGGAGATCTCCCTCGTCACCAAGCGGGACGGGCGGCTGGCGGGCGCGGCCAGAGACGTCGTGACGGCGGCCCGCGCGCTGCGTGAGATCCTGCCCCCCGGCCACTTCGCCAGGACCGGCGGCCACGCGCTGTGCCTCGGCGCCGGCGGGGCCGGGCTGGCGATCGCCGTCGTGCTGCTGGAACGTCACACCGACCGGCCAGGCCGCCTGATCGTGTCGGACGTGCTGCCCGAACGGCTGCGCAAGGTACGCGAGGTGGCGGCGGCGCTCGGCGCGCCGGTGGAGGTGCGGTGCGTGCCGCCCGGCGACGACCTGCCGGCCGGGCTGCCCGCCGGCTCGCTCGTCGTCAACGCCACCGGCATGGGCAAGGACCGGCCCGGCTCGCCGATCGGCGACACCGCGCTCTTCCCCAGGGAGGCCGTCGTCTGGGAGTTGAACTACCGGGGGCCGCTCACCTTCCTGCGCCAGGCCGGGCGCCAGGCCGCACGGCGCGGGCTGCGGGTGGCGGACGGGTGGCGCTATTTCCTGCACGGCTGGGCCGACCACATCGGCGGCGTCTACGGGACCTCGATCGGCGAGGAGACGTTCGCCCGGCTGGACACGATCGCACACACCTCAGGGGAGTCATGACCCAACAGCGGCTGGACCGGGATTCGTTCGTCCCGATGTACTACCAGCTTCAGCAGGCCCTCATTTCCGACATGGACGAGGGGGTGCACCGCCCCGGCGACCGCCTGCCCAGCGAGAGCGAGCTGTGCGACTCCTACGGCGTGTCGCGGACCGTGGTCAGGCAGGCGCTGCGCGAGCTGGAGATCAGCGGCCGCATCGTGCGCAGGAAGGGGCAGGGGTCGTTCGTGACGCCGCCCAAGACCTCGGAGCGCCTGGTCCAGACCCTCACCGGCCTGCACGAAGACGTCACCTCGCGCGGTGGCACCATGCGCAGCGACGTGCGCCGCCTCGAACGGGTCCCGGCCACCCCCGAGGTCGCCGCCGAGCTGGCGATCGCGCCGGGCGACCCGGTCATCGTCCTCGACCGGTTGCGGTTCGTGGACGAGATCCCGTGGGTGGTGGTCGTGACGTACCTGCCGTACGCGTTGTGCCCGGGGCTGCTGGAGGAGGACCTGACCCATCAGTCGCTGTACGCGCTCCTGGAGGACAAGTACGGCATCGAGATCTCCTGGGGGCGGCGGCAGGTGGAGGCCGTGCCCGCGCCCGCGGCGGTGGGACAGGCGCTGGACATCCGCCGCGGCAGCCCGGTCCTCCTGCTGTCCAGCACGTCGTACGCGCCGGACGGGCGGCCCGTCGAATACTTCGTGGCCTCGCACCGGGGCGACCTGAGCCGGTTCGAGGTGCGCCTGGAACGGCGCAGGGGCGTGCCGCGCAACCCCCTGCTCACCGTGCAGTCCGCCGGCACCTGACCCGGCCACCTGATTCGGCACGCCCCGGGTCTGCCGTCAGCAGACGGCCAGGGTGTGCCGCCACACCTCGTCCAGGGCCATCTGGAGCGCGCCGGTGAGCACGGTGCCCTCGGCCCACTCCGACAGCTCCACGCCGGGCGTGGTCAGGGTCAGCTCTTCGAGATGCCGGACGATCGCGTCCCGCAGGACCGCGCCGGCTCGGGCGATGCCGCCGCCGATCACGATCGTGTCCGGCGACAGCACGAGGACACCGGGCGCGATCGCCGCGGCGAAGACGGCGGCGACCCGGTCGACGACCTCGGCGGCGATCGGGTCTCCCGCGGCGGCGGCGGCGAAGACCGCGGCCGCGTCCGTCACGCGGGCGCACCCGGACTCCGGATGCCCGGCGGCGCGGCGGCGGGCCAGATCGACGATCGCCTCCGCGCCGATCGCCCGCTCCAGCGGCCCGCGCCCGTCGCCGTCCGCGTCGGGCAGCAGGTCACCCGCCGGGCGGATGAAACCGATCTCACCGGCCTGGCCCGCGCCCCGGTGCAGCCGCCCGTCGATGACGACGCCGGCCCCGAGCCGCTCGCCCCACTGAACCGCGAGCAGGGTGCCCGAGCCCGTGCGCCGGTGGACGGCCGCCAGCGCGGCGAGGTTCGCGTCGTTCTCGACCGTGACCGCGCACGCGAACCGCGCCCGCAGGCGGCCGGCCAGGTCGATCTCCGGCCAGCCCGGCACGCTCGGGGCGAGCAGCACCCGGCCGGTGGTCACCTCGACGATGCCCGGCGTCGCCGCGGTGACCGCCTTGACCTGCTCGACGGTCAGGCCGGCCGTCGCCAGGGCCTCGTCCGTCACCTCGTCGACCGTCTCGATCAGGTGCCGGGCGCCGCGGCGGGCGACCGTCCTGCGGACCACGGCGAGGCGCTCACCGGCCAGGTCGGCGACCCCCGCCGTCACGGTGTGCGGGCCGACGTCAAGACCGAGCACGGGGGCCGCCCGGCCGTTCAGTGAGAACCGCGTCGCCGGTCTGCCCACCGCGGCGGGCCGCGGCGCGTGCTGCCGCAGCCAGCCGGCGGCCAGCAGGTCTTCCACGGCCTGGGCGACCGTCGGGCGGGTGAGCTTGGTCGACTGGGCCAGCTCGGCCACCCGTACGGGCTCGGGAGCGCGCCGGCGGACGGCGTCGAGCACCGAGGCCCGGTTCATCCGGCGCAGCACGGGTGTGCCCGCCGGCCGTTCGTCCTCCATCCACGCCCCTTGCTGTCCGATTTATCAACTTTCGTGGGGAGTCTTGACCTTCCGGCTCCTGAGACAGAGCATATTTTCGCAGCGACTTTACGAAAAGTCTTTACTTAAAGTGTACGTCGCACCCCCCGGAGGTGGCCGTCCCCATGACCCGCTCCCTCGACCCACAGACCCCAGCCACCTCGCCCGCGCGGCGTCGACGGCGGTCGCGCCTGACGCCGCTCGCCGTCGTGCTCACCGTGCTCACTGTGCTCACGGTGCTCGCCGCCCTGCCGGCGACCCCGTTCGCCGCCCAGCCGGTGGCGGCGGCCGACACCGCCTCGACGGCGGCGCCCGCCCGGCTCGACGGCCCGGCTGCGCAGACCCTGGAGCGGCTGATCGGGGCCGCGCGCGCCAGGCAGGTCACCCTGCGCCCGATCGACAAGGGCACCGGCCGCGACCGCTTCGAGGTGTACGCCGAGCAGGGCCGCCTCGTCGTCGCCGGCACGACGCCCGCCGTCCAGTTGACCGGTTTCGGCCACTACCTGCGCCAGGTGGCGCACGCCGACATCGCGATCAACGGCACCCAGGTCGACCTGCCCCAGCGCCTGCCGTTACCCGCCGCCCCCATCGCCAAGGACTCCTCGGTGGACCACCGCTTCGCGCTCAACGACACCAACCAGGGGTACGCGGGGCCGTACCTGAGCTGGCAGGAGTGGCAGCGGCGGATCGACGTCCTCGCCCTGCACGGCATCAACGAGGTGCTCGTCTACGAGGGCCAGGAGGCCGTCTACCAGCGCACGTTCATGGAGTTCGGCTACTCCGGGCAGCAGATGCGCGAGTGGATCCCGCAGCCGGGCCACCAGGCGTGGTGGCTGCTGCAGAACATGTGCTGCACCGACGGCCCCATCTCCCAGCAGCTCATCGACCGGCGGATCGAGCTGGGCCGGAAGATGGCCGACCACCTGCGCTCCCTGGGCATGGTCCCCGTGCTGCCCGGCTATTTCGGCACCGTGCCGACCGACTTCGAGGTACGCAACCCGGGAGCCAACACGGTCCCGCAGGGCACCTGGAACCGGCTTGAGCGCCCCGACTGGCTCGACCCGACCGATCCGCTCTTCGCCCGTGTCGCGGCCACGTTCTACCGGGTGCAGACCGAGCTGTTCGGCCCCAGCACGATGTACAAGATGGACCTGCTGCACGAGGGCGGCACCGCCGGCTCGGTCGACGTCGCGCAGGCGTCGCGGGCGGTGCAGCGGGCACTGAACACCGCCCACCCCGACGCGCTCTGGACGATCCTGGGCTGGCAGCGAAACCCCCTGCCCGCGACGCTCGCGGCCATCGACCGGAGCAAGATGTTCATCGTCGACGGCATCAGCGAGGAGGCCGGCACCACCGACAGGGAGAAGGACTTCCAGGGCACCGGGTACGCGTTCGGCACCATCTGGAACTTCGGCGGCCACGTCAACCTCGGCGCCAGGCTGACCGTGTGGAACGAGAAGTTCCACGCCTGGCGCACCAAGCCAGGCACGGCCATGAACGGCATCGCGCTGATGCCCGAGGCCATCGACAACAACCCGGCCGCGGTCGCGTTCTTCACCGACCTGCCCTGGCAGGACGCCCCGGCCGACATGCGCCAGTGGTTCGGCGAGTACGCCACCGCCCGCTACGGCGCCCAGGACCCGCACGCCGAGGCGGCCTGGCGGATCCTGCTCGACACCGTCTACAGTTGGCCCGCCGGAGCCGACACCCGGCACGTCACCGGCCTGTACGACGACCAGCCCGGCCTGGCGAACACCGGCTACCCGCTCCAGTACGACATCGCCGCCTTCGACCGGGCGCTCGACGAGCTGCTCCAGGTCGACCGGCGCCTGCGCGGCTCGGGCGCGTACCGCTACGACCTCGTCGACGTCGCGCGGCAGGTGCTGGCCAACCACAGCCGGCTGGAGCTGCCGCAGATCCGCGCCGCCTACCGCGCCAAGGACCTCGGCCGCTTCGAACGGCTCACCGGCCAGTGGATGGACCGGATGCGCCTGATGGACCGGCTGCTCGGCACCGAGGAGTCGTTCCTGCTCGGGACCTGGCAGCAGGAGGCCCGCCGGCAGGCCGCCACCCCGGCCGAGGCGGCGACCCTCGACTACAACCTCAAGTCCCTGGTCACGATCTGGACCGCCGACGCCCAACTGCAGGACTACGCCCGCAGGGAGATGAACGGCCTCGTCGGGCAGTACTACGCCAAGCGGTGGCAACTGTTCTTCGACAGCCTGGAGACCGCGCTGCGCTCGGGCGAGGACCACCCCGAGCGCATCGACTGGAAGGCCGTCGCCCTGGACTGGGCCGGGGCCGGTACGAAGCTCGCCGCCGAGCCCCACGGCGACGCCTACACCGAGGCGAGCAAGGTGGCCGCGCTGCCCGACGGCGCGCTGAGCGTCAGAACCGACCGCAAGGGCGTCAAGCCGGGCGGGTCGGTCCAGGTCACCGCCGTGTTCGCCAACGACAACGCGCTGCGGCCCACCGGCCAGGTGACGCTCGGGCTCGACGCCCCGCGCGGATACCGGGTGCGGGCGACCTCCCCGGCCCGCGCCGACCGCGTCGCCCCGGGCGGCGAGCTGTCCGTGACGTGGACGGTGACCGTTCCCGCCGATGAGACCCCGGGCGTCACTCCGGCGCTGGACGCCACCGTCTCCTGGCGGTCCGGCGACTCTGCCCGGCAGGACAGGGCCTCGACCGGGCTGCTGGTCGGCGGGGCGGCGCCCGCGTCGTATCGGACGATGAGCAACACGCAGGCCGAGTTCGCGGCCACCGGCGACGGGGTCGCGATCGCGGCGGGCGGCGCGGACCTGTGGCAGGAGAGCAACGAACTCGCCACCGCCTACCGCACGGACGCCCTGGCCGACGGGCAGCAGTTGGAGAGCACCGTGCTGCGGCAGGACGGCTCGTCGGCCTTCACCCGCTCCGGCCTGGTGGTGAGCGACGACCTGGCCACCCCCGGCGCCACGGGGTACGCGAACATCGCCGTCACCCCCGGCCACGGCTGCGTCTTCAGTTGGGACTCCGACGGCGACGGCCGGTTCGACTCCTTCACCGAGGTGGGCGGGTTCACGCCACCCGTACGGGTGCGCATCGGCAAGTCCGGCGACCGGCTGACCGGCTCGTGCGGCGGCGACGGCGGCAACTGGGCGGTGGTCGGGTCGGCCGCCGTGCCGGGCGCCGGCGCCACGCTGGACGCCGGCCTGTTCGTCAGCGCCGCCAACCGGGACACCGGCCAGGAGGCGATCGCCGTGCTGACCGACCCCGCCCCCGCCCCGTCCACCGCCCGCGACGCCTCCGGGGACACGCTGCAGAGCCTCAGCAAGCCGGTCACCGCGCTGAGCTGGGAGACGAACCGGGGCCCTGAGCTGGCCAACGACGGCAACCGGGCCAACTCGCCGTACTTCGCCAGCCAGATGACCTGGGACACCACCTGGTGGCAGGTCGACCTGGGGGCGGTCAACGACGTCTCCCGCGTCAACGTGCGCAACTATGTCGGGAGCGGGCGCTACTACGAGTACCGGCTGGAGGGCAGCCTCGACGGCGCCACCTGGTACACCCTCGGCGGACGCCGCGGCCCGCGGCCCGCCACCGACGCAGGGGACACGATCACCACCGAGGCCAGGGCCCGCTACGTCCGGGTGGTCGGCACCCACAACACCGCCAACCTGTCCTTCCACCTCACCGAGGTCAGCGTGTACGGCACCCCGGCACGATGACCCCCGTCGAGCCCGGGGCCTGTGGCCCGAGGTGACCGGTGCCCTGGTCGACGACCAGGGCACCCTGGGGTCTCAGCCCGGCACCCGGCTTACCGGCGCGTCGTGGCTTCCGGCGACGAGGTCCGCCAGCAGCCTCAGCCCGGCGGCGGAGGAGGAGCCCGGCTCGGCGTAGAACAGCGCGAGGCGCTGGCGGTCGTCGTCGGGCAGGACCAGGGCCTCGTTGTAGAGGGTGAGGCGGCCCACCAGGGGATGGTGCAGCTCGCGGACGTGGTGGTCGCACACGCGTACGGGGTGCGCCGACCACAGGGCGGCGAACTCGCGGCTCTTCATGGTCAGCTCGCCGACCAGCTCCGCCAGTTCGCGGTCGTCCGGGTGCCGGGCCGCCGACCGCCGCAGATCGGCCACCGTGTCCCGGGCCTTGGCCCGCCAGTCGGTGTACAGCCCGCGGGTGTGCTCGTCGAGGAAGACGAGGCGGGCGACGTTGGGGCGGTGGCCGGGCCGGTCAGGCGCGTCGAAGTCCAGGTGACCGGCGAGCAGCGCGTGTCCCGTACGGTTCCAGGCGAGCACGTCGGCGGCGCGGCCGATGATCAGCGCGGGTGTGTCTCCGACGGCGTCGAGCATCAGCCGCACCGATGGGCGCAACCGTTCCTGGCGGCTGCGCCTGCGGGCCGTCGCGGGCGCGGGGCGGGCGAGCGCGTACAGGTGTGCCTGCTCGGCGGCGTCGAGCCGGAGCACCCGGGCGATGGCGTCCAGGACGGCGTCCGAGGCGTTGGGGCTGTTCCCCTGTTCCAGCCGGGTGTAGTAACCGGCGCTGACCCCGGCGAGCTGGGCGAGCTCCTCCCGGCGCAGCCCCGGGACGCGGCGGCGGCCACCGTGCTCCGCCAGTCCCACGTCCGCGGGTCGCAGCCTGGCCCGGCGATTTCTCAGAAATTCGCCAAGTTCGAGCTTTGTGTCCATATCGCCAAGGATGCCGTACCTGCCGCTGTGGAGCCTGCACCTGTGAGATGCAGGCAGCGCGGGGGCGTCCACCGCTCTCAGCGGGCCGCGGCGGGGCCGCCGCGCCCGGTCAGCGTGCGGCCGTGGGCGTCGCCTTCCACCGCCTCCACGTACAGGCGGGCCACCTCGGCGGCGGGGGTGCCGTCGGCCGGATCCATGCCGAGGCCGAGCAGCGTCTCGCGGATCCAGCCGGGGCTCACGACGTTCAACCGGACGCCGGGAGGCGACTCGATCGCGGCGGCGTGCACGAACGCCTCCAGCCCCGCGTTGACGAGATGGCCGAGCGCGCTTCCCGGGACCGGCTCGGCGAACCGGCCGCTGGTGAGCGTGACGGACCCGCCGCGCGGGAGGTGCGCGAGCGCCCGGCGTACCAGGTTGACCTGGCCGACGAGCTTGCCCTGGAGGCCGTTCCAGAAGTCCGCGTCCGAGGTCCCGCTCAGCGGCGTCATCGCGCCGCTCGCCGCGCAGGCCACCACCGCGTCCACCGGGCCGACCTCCTCGAACAACCGGTCCACGGACGCGGCGTCCGCCAGGTCTACCTTGATCGGGCCGCCGCGGGAGGCCCCCACCACGTCGTGACGTACGGCGAGCGCGGCGCACACCGCGCGGCCCAGGGTCCCCGTCGCACCGATCACCAGAACCTTCATGTGATGCCCCCGTTCCTCGAAAGTGGCGTACGGACCCAGCCTGCGGCCACCCGCCGGGTCGTAACCAGCGCACTGCCGGGAGTACACCTGCCAGGTACAGGATCGGGTGCCGCGCCTGGACCGGCCCTCCGCCTTCTATCGAACCGGCAGACTCACCTGGCCGTCGACGTCGGAGACCGCCACGGTGCCCTCGCCCGGGTCACCACGGTGAGCGCGGGAGTCCAGGGCGACGTGGCGATTGTCACTCATCATCCACAGCCGGCCCGCCGGGACCAGCACACTGAACGGCACGTGCGAAGCGGGCGGAAGGGCGAGGTACGGCTCGTCCAGCGCCTTGCCGTTCACTTCGAGGCGCCCCTGGGAGTCACAGCAGACCACGGTGCTTCCCGGTACGCCGATGACCCTCGACACGTGCCCGGCGTCCGGGGTGATACCCGTCCAGTCGGCCGGTGTGAACACGACGACGTCACCCGGGCGGGGGACGTAGCCACCCACGGCCCGCCGAACCGTGAGGCGCGCTCCCTTCTCGACGGTCGGCAGCATCGACTCGCTCGACATCGAGAAGGAGAAAGTGCCGACGGCCTCCCCGAGCAGCGCACAGCCCGTGGTGGCGAACAGGACCGGGCAGAGCAGCGCCACCGCGGCCACGCGTAAAGGAATCACCACGGCATTATCCCGGACGGCGGCCCCGACGAGCGCCACGCGCACCGGTGGACGGGCCGCTCGGCCAGGTCGGCGCGGGAGCGGTACAACTGGGGCTTTCGGCATACCTGCCGTATGACTACGATCTGGCACCGATCGCCTGTACGGCGATCATTCATCATGGGCTTCACCAACCGGCGAGGAGAGTGTCCTGCACGTGGCTGGATGGGGCAGGAACAGGCGACAACGCACGGGGGCCCAGAACGGCGGCAGCGGACCGGCGGGGCCGGCCGGCGGCGGCCAGAACGGCGGTAACGGACCGGCTGGACCGGCCGGCGGCGGGCCGCGGCGACCGGCGGGTGGACGCCGGTTGCCGTTGCGTACCGTGCTGCTCATCGTGGTGATCGTGCCGAGTGTGACGTTCACTCCGCTGCTGGCGTCGGGCATGCGCCAGCTCTTCACGCAGTGGCAGGCGGAGCAGGCCCAGATGGACCTGGCCACCACGGTCGTCGGCAGGCCCTCGATCGACCTGTTCTTCGCGCTGGACCAGGAGCGCCAGGTCACCGCGCGTGTGCTGGCCGGTCCCAGGAGCCAGGCCGGTCCCGGGAGCGCCGCCCGTCAGAGTCTGGCCGAGCAGCGCGAGGCGACCGACGAGGCCGTGCGCGCCTTCCGCCCCCTGACGGCGCTGGACGTCGCCAACGGGCAGGTGGGGCTCACCGCCGCGATCTCCCGGACCGTACGCGGCCTCGACCTCCTGGAGCAGCAGCGTCGCGCGGTGGACGAGGGCTCGTCCGGCAGCCGGCAGGCGTTCGACTACTACAGCGGCGTCGTCGAGTCGGGCCTCGGCGTGCTGACCGCGCTCAGCCACACCGACGAGGGCCAGGTGAACACCGCGTCGCAGCCGCTGGTCGACCTGCTCTGGATCATCGACCTGCTCGGCAGGGAAGACGCCCTGCTGGCTCGCGGCTGGGAGACCGGCCGGCTCACGAAGACCGAGTACGGCCTCGCCACCGAGGCCATCGGCACCAGGAACCACCTCATGCACGCCCGGGTGGTCCCCGCACTCACGGGCGAGGAGACCCGGTACGCCAAGCTCACGGACGGCGAGGCGTGGCGGGCCATGACCGCCGTGGAAGGGCGGCTGACCCTCGCCGCGGGCAACGCCGACGGCGATCAGCTGAGGCTCCGCGACGACAGCGCCACCTGGCGCTCCTCGACGGAGACGGTCGCCACGCAACTGCGCGAACTGCTCAGCCTGCGGTTCGAGCACGTCACCGAGATCGGCTACGGCCACGCGAACATGATCTTCACGGTCTTCGTCAGCATCTCCACCGTCGGCCTGCTCGCGCTGGGCCTGGTGGTCCTCACGAGCTGGCGGCTGACCGCCGTGCTGCGGCGGCGGATCACGCACCTGCGCCAGGAAGCCCACGAACTGCAGGAGCGGCTGCCCGACGTGGTCGCCCGGCTGCGGCGCGGCGAGGACGTCGACGCGGACGCCGAAGTGCCCATGATCACGCCCACCGGCGACGAGCTCGGCGAACTCGGGCACGCGCTCAACCTGGCCCGCCGCAGCGCCGTCCGCACCGCCGTACGGCAGGCCGAACAGCACCGCGGCTTCCAGCGCATGCTCCAGCGCATTGCCCGCCGCACGCAGATCCTCATCGGCCTGCAGTTGAAGAAGCTGGACGAGCTGGAGCACAAGCACGAGGACCCCGAGGTGCTGGAGGGGCTGTTCGACCTGGACCACCTCACCGCCCGGCTGCGCCGCTACGAGGAGAACCTGGTGATCCTCGGCGGCGGGCAGCCGCAGCGGCGCTGGCGCAAGCCGGTACGGCTGCTCGCCATCCTGCGCGCCGCCCAGAGCGAGGTCCAGGACTACCGCCGGATCTCGATCGACGTCGAGGGCGAGCCCTGGATAGCCGAGCGCGCGGTGGGCTCGCTGATCCATGTCCTGGCGGAGCTGATGGAGAACGCCACCACCTTCTCCAAGCCGCTGACCCCCGTCGAGGTACGGGCCGCGGCGGTCGGCCGGGGCGTCGCCGTGGAGATCGAGGATCGCGGCCTGGGCATGGAACCCGAGCAGTACGCCGCCGTCAACGCCCTCCTGCAGTCGCCGCCCCAGCTCGACGTGCTGACCCACGCCGACGACGTACGCCTGGGCCTGTACGTGGTCGCCCGGCTCGCCGCGAATCTGGGCCTTCAGGTGGAGATGCGCGCGTCGGCCTTCGGCGGCACCCGGGTCGTCGTGCTCCTCCAGGAACCGCTGATCGTGGACCGCCCGCCCGCCGCTCCCGAACCGGCCGAGCGCCCAGAAGAGGCCCCCCAGGAGGCCGCCACCGCCACCGCCACCACCGCGGCCAACACGGAACCCGGGTCGGAGGCGTCGGAGGCGGGCCCGGCCCGCGAGGACGGTGCGCTGCCGACCCGTTCCAGAGGACGCGCGATGGCGTCCGTGACCGCCCAGGCAGGCTCGCCGGGGCCGGAGCAGGGCCCGGCAGGACCACAGGACCATGGCGGCGCAGCGGCGCCGTACGCCCGCCGTCCGCTGCCCCAGCGGGTGCGCCAGGCCAGCCTGGCCGAGGAGCTGAAGGCCCCCGTGGACACGGACGACCGCGACCAGGAAGGCCGGGCCGCGCGCGACCAACCGCGCCGATCCGGCGCCACCATCGGCGCGTTCCAACGGCAGTCGCGCAAGCGCCGCGCCGATGACGACGCCGCCCCGCCCCGGCCGGGCGGATCCCCGGAACCCACCACCCCGACGACGGAAGATCGATGATGACGCAGCGCACCACCGCCACCAACAGGGACCTGGACTGGCTGCTGGACGGCCTGGTGGATCAAGTCGCCGGCACCCGGCACGCCATCGTGCTGTCCGACGACGGCCTCGTGGTCAGCCGGTCCAGGACCATCGACCGCACGGACGCCGAACGCCTGGCCGCGATCGCCACCGGCCAGCAGAGCCTGGCCCGCGGCGTCGGGCAGCTCTTCAGCGGCGGACCGGTCCAGCAGGTCATCATCGAGATGGCCGACCTGTGGCTGTTCATCACCGCGGCGGGCCGGGGCACCCATCTGGCCGTGCTCGCCTCGCAGGAGGTCGACGCCGAGCTGATGAGCGTCGCGATGCACACGCTGATCCAGCAGGTCGGGCAGAAGCTGGGCACCGACGCCCGCACCCCGCAGGGCCGCGACATAGGGGGACACGGATGAGGCACTGGACGGAGGGCCAGGCGGACGACGACGCCGACCGGTCCCTGGTCCGTCCTTACACGATCACCGGCGGGCGAACCACCCCCGAGCGGGACGACCTGACGCTGATCACCGTGGTGACGGCGGTCGCCGAGGTGCTCGCGGAGCCGGGACGCGACCGGCGCAGGCTCCAGCCGGAGCACCGTACCGTCCACGGTCTCTGCCGGCGGCCCCTGGCGGTGGCCGAGATCGCCGCCGCGCTGCACCTCCCGGTGTCGGTGACCAAGATTCTCATCGGCGATCTGATCGAGTCGGGCCAGGTACGGGCCCGGCCACCGCTGGCTTTCGCGCGGGCAGGCGGTCTCCCCGACATTTCAATCCTGGAGGCGGTGAGGGATGGGTTACGCGAACTCTGACCACGGTGACGATGCTCCCCTGGCCGTGAAGATCCTGATCGCCGGCGGGTTCGGCGTCGGGAAGACGACCATGGTCGGCGCGGTGAGCGAGGTCGCCGCCCTGCGTACGGAGGAGTACCTGACGCACGCCAGCGTCGGCGTGGACGATCTGGACGGCGTGGGCGGCAAGGCCACCACCACGGTCGCGCTGGACTTCGGCCGCATCACCATCAACCGGCAGCTCGTGCTCTATCTGTTCGGCACCCCCGGGCAGGAACGGTTCTGGTTCATGTGGAACGACCTCGTCAACGGGGCACTGGGGGCGGTCGTCCTGGTCGACACCCGGCGGCTGGAGGTGAGCTTCGCGTCGATCGACTTCTTCGAGAGCCGCGGCATCCCGTTCGTCGTCGGCGTCAACTGCTTCCACGGCGTACGGGACCGGACCCACGAGGAGATCCGCAAGGCGCTCGACCTCGATCCGCAGGTGCCCCTGCTGCTCTGCGACGCCCGCGACCGGAGGGAGGGGCGCGATGTGCTGCTGGCGCTCATCGATCTCCTGATGGCCGCCCAGTCGCCCAGCACACCGCACCCCGTGTCCTGACCGGCCGCGTGTCCGGGTCCTGACCGGCCGCCGCCCGGGTGGGCGGCGGCCGGTCATCGGGGCGTTCAGGCGCGGCCGTTGGCGGCGCACCATCCTGCCCAGGTGGTGGTGCCCTTGCCGAGCTGCTTGTTGTAGAAGGACGTCCAGGAGTTCTCGCTCGGCCCGGGTTCGGCGGGGGCGGCCTGGTACAGCGGGTGGTTCGCCTCGACCTCGGCCCGCAGCCACGGCTCGATCTGGCCGTAGGAGCCCAGCGACCAGCTACGGGCGTGGTAGGTGAGCTGGCCGCGCACGTCGCTTTCCGGCAGGCACATGAAGGGCGCCCACGGGCTGGTCCGCGCCCAGCTGATCTTCGTCTTCATCGCCCCGTACGGCACGCCGGGCTTGGTGCGGGCCGCCACCTCGCGCTGATCGACGGAGAAGTCGAACATCTCCTGCGCGGCGTAGACGCCGCCGGTCAGGCCGAACCGCTCGCCGAGCGTGGCGGCGAAGTTCGTGCGTACGCCGATGTCGCTGGTCCACAACGTCTCGTCGTGCAGTTGCTGCAGCGGCGGGCCCGCGTACGAAGGGGTGATCGGGAACGGTCCGAAGTTGACCGTGTCATTGTTGATGGGCACGACCGGGTACGTCTTGCCGTCGATCGGGTTCGTCCACTCGCGCAGGACGCGCTGGGGGTCCGCCGGGTCGGTGTAGAAGACGATCTCCCGGGAGAGCTGGTAGAGCTGGTTGGTGTCGGGGACCCGGTAGAGCCGCCGGATGTTGTAGCCCTCGATGTTGAACAGCTTCTGGCCGTGCCGGATCGCCGGGTCCAGACTGTTGCCCTCGACGTTGGCGTACACCGAGCCGGAGATCCGGAAGACCATGTCCTTTCCGTCCGGCCGCCCGAACGTCTGTAAGGACAGCTTCCCGCTCGGGTCGGTGACCGTCGCGTAGAGCGGCCCGGGATGTGTGGGACCGTGGGACTCGTCGTGCGCCGCCGCGCCCGGAGTGCTGGTGCTTAGGAGCATGGCGATCGAGGCCAGTAGCCCGGTAATGCCTTTTCTGATCACGTTCGGCCTTTCGGTGCCGCGAGGGAATCGAGCGAACAGCGCCATATTGTGATCATGCCGCGCGAAGGCTTGTCCACTCGGGTGTCCACCCCGATGACCAGCGGTGACCAGCACGGCGGCGCGGGCATCGTCACGGTGGGGTAACCTTCCGGTCTGTTTACTTTGAGTATTCATAAGATTACTGTGCGTAGCGACGGTTCCATTCGAGTGAAAGGAGACTTCCGTCGTGCTTATCCGTCGTCACGCGCTCGCCTCGGCCGCCGCCGTGGTCGGCCTGCTGAGCCTGGCGCCCGCCGCGCTCGCCGACCAGGCCAGGACCACCACCCCGCAGGTCGCCGTCCAGTCCGGGCACCCGCACGTCTTCGAGTGCCGGTACCTCGACGTGGACGACTTCGCCGTCCACGGGCGGCACTGCTGGCCCGACCACTGGGGGCCGCTGCACAACGTCGTCATCCAGGGCCCGATCTTCTGGCAGCGGTACCACTGCCGGACGGGATGGGCGGAAGGCCCGCTCTGGGTCAGAGGAGAACACTGCTTCCCGGTTCTCCCCTCCTAGAGGAGGGACGACGGCCGGCTGACCCGGCCGGAGTCCGGCTCCGGCAGGCCACCGGCGCCGCAGGGCGCCCGGGGGAGAACCCCCGGGCGCCCTCTTGCGTCCCGATCTCGCCGCTCGCCGCTCGCCGCTCGCCGCTCGCCGCTCGTGGCAGGTGAGCTGGGCGTGGGCCTGGCCGCCGGGTTGAGCACCCCGGCCACCCGCTGACCAGCGGGCTGCGACGGCGGCCCGATCCTTTTCTGGCCGCATCGCCTCGTCGTGAGTCGCAAGGGTCGCCCGGGTTGATAGGCAAGTTGTTGCTTGCATATGGTGGGGGTCATGGCCGAGGATGCCGTCACGTACCACGAACTGAGCGCCGGGAGGACCGATCCTCGTGGTGCGTACGGAGGGCAAGTGGCGGGTCCACGCGCTGCGCCCCAGGCCCTCGCCGAGGTCGACCGGTGGCCGGAGCCCTGTCGCGTGCTCTGGCCGAGGCGCCTCGACGCCCTGGAACGACACCTGGAGGAGAACCCATGATTCACGGAACCCTGGAGACGATCGACGGCCGCCCGGCCCTGCGCTTCGAGCGCGCGCTCCCGTACCCGATCGAGCGTGTGTGGCGGGCCGTCAGCGTGCCGGCCGAGCTGGAGCGCTGGTTCCCGGCGGCCGCCGACTGGACGCCGGCGAGGGGCGAGACCTTCGAGGCCGCCGGCGAGAGCGGCGAAGTCACCGAGGTCGTTCCACCCCATCGCCTGGCCTGGACCTATGCCGGTCAGCTCTACGGCTTCGACCTGACGACCGACGGGGGCGGCTGCCGCTTGGTCTTCACCCACGTCATCGACGACCATGGCCTCACCGCGCAGACCGCCACCGGCTGGGAGACCTACCTGTCGCGGCTCGAGCCGCATCTCGCCGGTGAGTTCGTCTCGGAAGAGGTGGCGCACGAGCCGTGGGCGGAGCTCCACGAGCTCTACGCCGAGCGCTTCGGGGTCGACCCGGGGCCGGGCCGACGCTTCGCCGCGGCGCTGCGCGGGGACACCGCCGACGCCTGACCCGCCGCACCACCACTGCGCCGATCATGCCGCTGGGAGCCCTGGGAGCCCTGGGCCACCGGCCCCGGCCGTCCCGTCGTTCTCCGGCGTCACCGTCCCGCCAGGCAGTGCTCGTTCAGCCGTCGCCCGGGGCAGCCACGGCTGACGCGGGCAGCCGGGCGGCCAGCCGCAGCAGCCCGGCGCAGGCGAGTGCCAGCAAGGCGGACAGCACGGCCCAGATCAGCGGCGGGGCCACGCCGATCAGGGCCGAGAACCCGGCCAGCGCCAGCACCTGGCCCACCGACCACGTCATCTGATGGACGGCCAGGTAACGGCCGCGCAGCGCCGGGGGCGCCGTGCCCGCCGCCAGCGCGGCGGCCGGGGCCGTGTGCAGGAGTTCGGCGAGGGTGAAGACGAGGGTCGCGGCCACCAGACCGCAGGTTCTCGGCAGGCCGGAGGGGAGGAACGCCGTCGCGGCGTACAGGGCGCAGGAGAGCACGAACACGGCTCCGGCCAGCGCCATCGCGTGCGTACGCCGGGCGTGGCGCTGGAAGCGCCGCACCGGGAGTTGCCCCGCCGCGATGAGCAGCGTGTTGACCGTGTAGAGGATGCCCAGCAGGGCGAGTGGCGTCCCGAGGGCCGAGACGGCGTACAACGGCAGCCCCACGGAGAGGATCAGGTGGGCCGGCGTGAACGCCTGCTCGGCCAGCACCAGCCCCATGAACGGCCGGTCGCCCAGCACCCGCCGATAGCCGCCACCCGGCCGCTCACCCGCGCGGACGGCCCCGGACGCGCGCGGCCGGACGCTGCGCGGCAGGAGCAGGCAGGCCGCGGCCACCGCGAAGCTGATCGCGTTGAGTGCCGCGATCAGCGCGAATCCGGTCTGGCCCGCCACCGACACGGCCGTGGCCGACAGGAGACCGCCGAGCCCGAAGGCCACGTTGCGGGCCGTCGCCTGCGCCGCGTAGAGCCGGTCTCTGCCCCCGCCCTCCGTGAGCGCGGCGACGTGGCTGCCCGACGCCGGATAGTACGCGCGATCCCCGGCCGCGATGACGGCGGCGACCGCGACGAGCGGGCCGAAGCCGTCCACGAGCGGGTAGAGGCCGAAGCCGAGCGCGCGGATCACGTACGTGCCCACCAGGACGGTACGGGCGTCGAACCGGTCGCCTGCCTGATCCGGCCAGATCGGGGATCCGTCTCAACGATAGTGAATCACGATCGATACCCATGAAAAGTATGTGTTGGACTCATAGATCGGTTCTCGCGCACTCTTGAGCGCATGAAGGAATCCCTGAAGCGGGCACCCGCCCCGGCGGCCGCTCCGCGGCTGCATCGCGGGATCCTGCTTCTGATGTCGGTGGCCACCGGGCTCTCGGTCGCCGGCAACTACTTCGCGCAGCCCCTGCTGGAGGTGATCGGGCGGGAGCTGGGGCTGGGCACCACCATGGCCGCGCTGATCGTGACCGCCGCCCAGGGCGGGTACGCGGTGGGGCTGATCCTCCTGGTTCCGCTGGGCGACCTGGTCGAACGCCGCCGCCTCGCGGTCCTGCTCTTCGCCGTCACCGCGGTGTTCCTGCTGGTGTCGGCCCTCGCGCCGAGCGGTCCCGTGCTGCTGGCCGGGACCGCGCTGACCGCGATCACGTCGGTGGCCGCGCAGGTCGTGGTCCCGTACGCGGCCACGCTCGCGGCGCCCGGCGAGCGCGGGCGCGTGGTGGGGACGGTCATGGCGGGCCTGCTGCTCGGCGGCCTGCTGGCCCGCACGGCCTCGGGAACGCTCTCCGCGCTCGGCGGCTGGCGGACGATCTACTGGCTGAACGCGGTCCTGGTGTCGGTCGTCGCCGTCCTGTTGTGGCGGTTCCTCCCGCGCCTGCACACCCGTGTCGGGCTGTCCTATCCGGCGCTGCTGCGGTCGACGCTCGCGATGTTCCGTCACGAACCGCTGCTGCGCTGGCGGGCCGGGATCGGCGCGCTGTCGTTCGCCACGTTCAGCGTGCTGTGGACGGCGGTCACCTTCCTGCTGTCAGGCCCGCCGTACGGCTGGAGCGAGGCGGCCATCGGCATGTTCGGCCTGGTCGGGGTCGTCGGGGCGGTCACCACGCCGATCGCGGGCCGGTTGGCCGACCGCGGACGGGTGCAGCAGGTCAGCGGCGTCGGCACCGCGGTCCTGGCGCTGTCGTGGCCGGTGATCGGCGCCGGAGCGCTCTCGCCCGGCTGGCTCGCCGTCGGGGTCGTGCTGTTCAACGTGTCGCACCAGGCGGTGCTGAACGCCAACCAGAACGTCATCTACGCGCTGCGCCCAGAAAGCCGCAACCGGCTCAACTCCGCGTTCATGACCTCGTGCTTTCTCGGGGGCGCCGCCGGGTCGCTGCTGACCTCGGTGGCCTGGACCACGGCCGGCTGGACCGGGGTGACCCTGCTCGGCGGCGGGCTGTGCACCGCGGCTTTCGTGCTGTGGGCGCTGGAACGGGTCCACGCCAAGCGACTCTGACCGATCCCGCAGTTCATTCCTGATGTTTCCACCGAACCAATGAGAAGAAGAGAATGGTCACCAACGACAATCACCCGCACTCCATCTTGAGATCATGGCTCGGCGTTTCGGCGATCACGGCCAGTCTCTTCGTCTTCCTCACGACCGAGCTGATGCCCGTCGGCCTGCTCACCCCGGTGAGCGCGAGCCTGGGCATCTCCGTGGGCGCCGCCGGGCTGATGGTCACGCTGTACGGCGTCTCCGCCGGGCTCGGCGTGCCCTTCATCGTGGCCTGGACCAGGCGCGTCAACCGGCGCGTCCTGCTGTCGACGCTCCTGGTGATCCTGACCGTGGGCAACACGATCACCGCCATCTCCCCGAACTACCCACTGGTCCTGACGACGCGGCTCGTCATGGGCTTCGCCAGCGGCGTGTTCTGGGCCATCGGCGTGAGCATGGCCATGCGCCTCGTCCCCGGACGCCACGCGAGCAGGGCCGCCGCGATCGTCATGTCCGGCATCTCGGTCGCCGCGGTCGTCGGCATACCCCTGGGAACCGTCCTGGAGAGCCTCACCACGTGGCGGACCACGTTCCTCATCTGGGCCGGGCTCAGCGCCCTGGTGCTCCTCGCGGTCGTCACCGTCATCCCGTCACTGCCGTCGACGAACGCGGTCTCGGTACGGGAGGTCTTCGGGCTCCCGCTCAGGAACGCGCCCTTGCGTCTGGTGCTGTGCACCGTCGTGCTGTTCGTGCTCGGCCATTTCGGCGCGTACACGTTCGTGCGGCCCTACCTGGAGCAGAGCGCCGCCGCCACCCCGCTCTTCATCACCGTCGTGCTGATGGTCTACGGCGTGGGAGGCGCGGCAGGGAACTTCGTCGCCGGATTCACGGTGAACAGGAGCCTGCGGGGCAGCTTCCTCGCGGGCTGCGCCGGACTCGTGGTGTCGCTGCTGGCGCTGCTCGCGTTCGGCCACGGGCCGGTCGGCTCGATCGTGTCGCTGGTCCTGTGGGGTGTCTCCTTCGGGGTCGTCCAGTTGTCCCAGATCAACATGACGCAGGCCGCCGCGCCCGACACGTTCGAGGCCGCGATGTCGCTCAACACGATGGCGTACAACACCTCGATCGCGCTCGGGGCGCTCTTCGGCGGGCTGTTCGCCGACCATGTGGGCGTCACGAGCGTCGTCTGGTTCGGTGTGGCGCTGACGGCTGCCTCGCTGCTCCTCACCCTCGTCACCCGGCGGAAGACCGTACGCGCGGTCCCCGGTGACGCGCCGGTGCCCGCAGGTAAGTAGACCAGTCCTCCCATGCAGAAGAAGGAGATCGCCGATGCGCGTGAAAGCCTTTGACCACCTGGTGCTCAACGTGCGGGACGTCGAACGGTCGCTGGAGTTCTACTCGGGAACACTCGGGCTCCAGGAGGAGCGGGTCGCGGAGTGGCGGGCGGGGCAGGTGTCCTTCCCGTCGGTGAGGGTGAACGAGTCCACCATCATCGACCTGCTCCACCGCCCGCGCGGTGGGTCGAACGTGGACCACATCTGCCTGGTCGTGGACCCCCTGGACTGGCAGCAGGTGATCGACTCCGGCGTTTTCACCGTGCTGGAGGGACCGGTCGGCCGGTCCGGCGCGCGTGGCGTCGCGCAGTCGGTGTACGTGCGCGACCCGGACGGCAACACCGTCGAGCTGCGCTGGTACCCCCAGGACGCCGAACGGTGAGCCGTTCCGTCCCCGACCACCGACGACCGCCTCGCTCGGTTCATCCGCACTCCACGCGAAACACCTCATAAGGAGACCCTCGTGCCTTCGACATTCGTCCACCGTGTCCTCGGCGTGCCGGTGGCGGTGGCGCTCACCGTGGCCCTGGCGCCGGCCGCCGCGTCGGCCACGGCCGTCCGGCATCCAGCGGTGATCAACGGCCAGGCGCCCACGCTGCACCCTGAGGGGGTCGCCTACGACCCCGTACGCCGGGCGTTCCTGGTCAGCTCGATGCGCCACGGGACCGTGTCCGTCGTGCGCCCGGACGGGTCGGCGGAGACGCTGGTGAACGATCCGAAGCTGATCTCCTCCGTCGGGATCAGGATCGACCCGGCCCGCCGGCTGCTGTACGTGGCGAACGCCGACGACGGCGCCGGCGAGCGTTCCACGCCCGCGACCAGGAAGCGGGTCGCCGGGCTCGGCGTGTACGACCTGCGGACCGGGCGGCGGGTGCGCTACGTGGACCTCGCCGCCACCGCCGGTCGGGCCGGCGAGAACCACTTCGGCAACGACATCGCGATCGCCCCTGACGGGACGGCGTACGTCACCGACTCCTTCGCGCCCGTGGTCTACCGCGTGGGCACGGACGGCCGGGCGTCGGTCTTCCTCCGCGACGCCCGGCTCGGCGGCGACGGCTTCGCGGCCAACGGCATCGCCTGGCAGGACGGTCATCTGGTCATCGCCAAGACCGACGACGGCACGCTGTGGCGGGTGCCGGCGGGAGATCCGGGCTCGCTGCGCCCCGTGCCGCTCGACCAGCCTCTGACCGGCGCGGACGGCCTCGCCGTACGTGACGACGGGTCGCTCCTGGTGGTGCGGAACCGGCTCAGCGACACCCCCGCCGACGCGGTCGCCGTCGTACGGCCGGCCAAGGACTGGAAGAGCGCCCGGGTCACCGGCCAGACGACCTGGAAGGACCCGGCCCCGACCACGGCCGTCGCCGACCCGAGCGGTCGCCACTACGTGCTGAGCGGCCGCATGGACCTGTTGTTCGCGGGCAAGCCCGTCGACACCTTCACCCTGCGGCGGTTGTGACGGGCCCGGCCCCGGCGGCGGGCGCGGGGCCGGTGGTGATGGCCCACGGGATCTCCCGGTCGTCCGGCAGGGCGGGGTCGAGCGCCAGACGCGCGCAGAGGCGGCCCTGGTCGCGCAGCGGGTTGGTGACGGACGTGATGCCGAGTCGCCGCCCGGCCGGTGAGGCGTCCCAGCCGAGGTAGGCGGCGTCCGGGAACGTGTCGCGCAGGGCGTGGTGGGCTCCGAGGGCGAGTTCGTCGCTCATGGCGATGACGAGCGGGCCGGGGGAGAGGTGCGGGACGAGTGCGCGCGCCGCCGCGCCGCCGTCCTGCTGGGTGTTGCGCGCCACGACCGCGACCGGGATGTCCGTCCACCTGAGCCCGGCCTGTTCGATGGCGGCGCGGAAGCCGCGCAGCCGGGCGCCGGTGACCGGGAACGGTATGTGGGACGGCAGGTTCGCGCCGGTCGTGACCAGGTGCTCGCGGTCACGGTCGAGCGGGAAGGAGATCACGACGGGCGGCCGGCCGTCGCGGAGCCCGTGGGCGGCGAGCGCGTGGGCGGCCCGGTAGTCGTCCTGGGTGACGCAGGCGATCCCCTCGCGTGCCGGGCCTCCCTGGACGACCGCTGGGCGAGGGTCGCCGGCGACCGCCGCCAGCACCGGGTCGTCGTCCGCGGTGGTCCACAGCACGAAACCGTCGACCGCCGCGGACAGCACACGACCGGTGTCCGCGGCGTCGCCCCTGGTGGGGATGAAGGTGAGGCCCTGGTCCTGCTCGACGCAGACCTCCGCGACCCCGGCCAGGAACTGTGCGGCCTGGGGATCGTCGAAGGCGTAGGTCAGGTGCTCGCTGAAGACCACCCCGAGCTGCCGCGTACGACCGGACTTCAGCGCGCGGCCCACGGCGTCGGGGCGGTAGCCCAGCTCGTCGGCCGCGCGGTGCACGCGGTCCCGGGTGGCGGCGGCCACCCGGGACGGCCGGTTGAAGGCGTAGGAGGCGGTCATGACGGACACCCCGGCGCGGGCCGCCACGTCCTTCAGCGTCACGCGTCTGGGATTCGTCGGCACGAGGCCATCCTAGGCATGTAGCGTTACACAGCTCGCTCTGTGTAACGTTACACACATGTCGATCGTGACCGTTCGTCCCTCCCTGGCGTTACGCGTGGCGCCGTTCCTCGCCTTCGCCGGGTTCGGCGTCTTCTGGGGGGTGTGGGGCGCCACCCTGCCCCTGCTGCGGGCCAGAGCCGGGGTCGGCGATGCGGAGTTCGGCCTCGCGCTGCTGCTCGTGGGCGCCGGAGCGCTGCCCGCCATGCTGCTGACCGGACGGCTGGTCGACGCACTCGGGCTGCGGGTCACCGGCGTGCTGCTCGCGCTGCTGGGCCTCATGGGCGTGGTGCTGTCCGCGGCCTCGGTGAGCTATGTCGCGTTGTGCGCCGGGGTCCTGTGCGTGGGCGCCAGTTCGGGAGCGGCCGACGTGGCGATCAACACGCTGGCGGCGACGGTCGAAAGGCGTACAGGACGCCCGGTGGTGGCCCGTTCGCACGCGGCGTTCTCCGCCTCGGTGGCGGTCGCGAGCCTGAGCGCCGGAGCCCTCTCCGCGACGGCGGGCAGGCTGCTGGTGACCTTCGCCGTGGCCGCGGTGGTCGTCGTCGCTCTCGGCCTGGGCGTCGTCGCCGCCACACGTTCGGCTCCGGCCCGGGACGCCGACGCGCCGGGGAGTCCCGAACCCGCGGGACGCACGCCGTGGTGGACCGGCCTGCTCGTGGTCGGCGCGATCGGCGCACTGGCGTTCGCGGCGGAGAACGCGTATCAGACCTGGGCCGCCGTCCTGCTGACCGACGCGTTCACCGCCTCGCCCGCGCTGGCCGCCGTGGCACCGGCCGCGTTCGCCACGACCGCCGCGTTGACCCGTCTCGCCACCGCCGCGATCACCCTGCGCCGCGCGATCGCCACGCTGGTGGTGGCGAGCACGATCGCCACGGCGGGAGGTCTCCTGACGGCGTTCGCGGCCACGCCGCCGCTCGCGCTGGTGGGCATCACCGCCGCCGCCGTCGGCACCTCCGTGCTCTTTCCCACCCTGCTGTCGTACGGGCTGCGCCCGGTCGCCGACGGGTCGCGGGGGCGGGCCACGTCCGCCATCTCCACGGTCGCCTATCTCGGCTATCTCGCCGGACCGGCGTGCTTCGGCCTGCTCGCCGACGCCACCGGCGTGCAGAAGGCATTTCTCGGCGTCGCCGCGCTGACCGCGGTGCTTCCCGCGACGATCCCGGCGCTGTCCGTGCTCAGGCGGGCGGGGGCCGTCAGCCCTCCCCGGGACGAGGAGCCGTCCTCGATCCGCACCTGACCGGCCTGGCACACGTTGACGTGAATGGCTGGAAAGTTATCATGAACCACACGCTGCCGATCTTTTCCTCCCGTACCGCCATCCAGTGCGTCGCGTAGGCCGGAGCACCCCAGTGAACCTCGCCGACTTCCAGCACGAGATCTACCTGGCCGGCCTCGACGGGATCGTCCCCGACCTGCCGACCAACCTGCACCGCCTGGAGGAGGTGGCCGGGGCGCGGCTGACGCCGCAGGCCCACGACTACGTCGCCGGTTCGGCGGGCGCGGAGCGGACGGCCCGCGCCAACCTCGCCGCGTTCGACGCGTGGAAGATCGTGCCGCGGATGCTCCGTGACGTCGCCGAGCGCGACCTGTCGGCCACGATCCTCGGCACGCCGATGCCCGCTCCGATCATCCTCGGCCCGGTCGGTGTGCTGCGGATCTTCCACGAGGACGGCGAACTCGCGGTCGCGCGCGCGGCCAAAGCGCTCGGTGTCACGATGACGCTCTCCACGGCCGCCTCGACCGCGATGGAAGAGGTCGCCGCCGAGGCCGGTCCCCGCTGGTACCAGTTGTACTGGCCGAAGGACCGCGACCTGGCCGCCAGCCTCGTCGGCCGGGCGGCGGCGTCGGGCTACAGCACGCTGGTCGTCACCCTCGACACGTGCACGCTGGCGTGGCGGCCGCGCGACCTCGACCGGGCCTACCTGCCGTTCCTCCGGGGGATCGGCGTACAGAACTTCTGGAGCGACCCCGTGTTCCAGAAGGCGATCGGCGGCCCGGTCACCGACGCCAACCGCGACCTCGCCCTGCTGCACTGGGCGGCCAACTTCGGCAACCCCAGCCTGACCTGGGACGACCTGGCGTGGCTGCGGCAGGAGTGGGACGGCCCGATCGTGCTCAAGGGCATCCAGCACGCCGGGGACGCCCGCCGCGCCGTGGACGCGGGGATGGACGGGATCGTGGTCTCCAACCACGGCGGCCGCCAGGTCGACGGCGCGATCGCCTCCCTGGACGCGCTTCCCGCGATCACCGCCGAGGCCGGCGGGGAGATCACCGTCCTCTTCGACTCGGGTGTCCGCACGGGCGCCGACGTCGCCAAGGCCCTGGCACTCGGCGCGCGGGCCGTCATGATCGGCCGCCCCTACGCCTACGGCCTCGGCCTGGGCGGCGAGGCCGGGGTGCGGCACGTGCTGCGCTGCCTGATGGCCGACCTCGACCTCACCCTCGCCCTGTCCGGCCGCTCCACCCTCGCCGACGTGGGCCCCGACCTCGTCACCCGCTGATCGCGGACGCCTCCCCGAGGGGTTATTCGTCGGGAGGGACGGAAGCCCTTGGGCAACGCGCAGAAAAGTGTACGGATCCGGTCGCCTCGTCCGTCTCGAATGGCGTGGAGAGATGATCAAGGCGTCACCCGGCGATGGCCTGAGCCGCCAGCAGTCCTGCCGCTCCCGCGCCGAGCCCGGCCACCACGCTGGCGACGATGTTGGCCAGGGCATAGAAGCGGGAGCCGTCCTGGACGAGCCGCAGCGTCTCGTAGCTGAAAGTGGAGTACGTGGTCAGCGCGCCGCAGAACCCGGTGCCCGCCACCGCGAACCAGGCCGCGTCGGCGGGCAGCCCCACCAGCAGCCCCAGCACGAACGACCCGGCCACGTTGACGGCCAGGGTGCCCCAGGGAAACACCGAATCGTGCCGGGCCTGCACCAGACGATCGGTCAGGTAGCGCAAAGGAGCCCCGATCGCCGCACCGAGGGCCACCAGCAGCACCGTCATCGGTCGTCCGCCGGCCCGGGAGTGCGGCCCGCGTAGCGGATCACCTCGACCTGGTCGAGGATGACCAGACCTTCGCTGATCAACTCGTCCAGTTCGGGGAGGAAGGCGCGGATCCTCTCCTCGGTGTCGACGATGATGACGGCCACGGGCAGATCCTGTGACAGCGACAGGATGCGCGTGGTGTGGACGCGGTTGGAGGCCCCGTAACCCTCCATGCCGCGGAACACGCTCGCACCGGCCAGCCCGGCCGTGTGCGCCCGGTGCACGATCTCGTGGTGGAGCGGCTTGTGGTGCCAGGTGTCGGTGTCGCCGATGAAGACGGTCAGCCGCAGCGCGGGTCCGTGTAGTTTCACCGCTGCCTCCTGCGTTCGCTCCGGCGCCGGGCGATGGCCAGCGCCTGACTGGTGAGAGCCCCGCCCGCCCAGACCGCCGGCAGGGCGGCGACCAGCGTGGCCGCCAGGTAGGCCAGGGCCACGCCGGGCGCGCCGGCGCGCAGCGCGGTGTGGATGTCCAGGACGTACGTGGAGAAGGTGGTGTAGCCACCGAGCACGCCGACGCCCCAGAACGGGCGCAGCAGCCGCCGCCCTGTCCAGACCTGGTCGATGAGCGTCATGAGCACGCCGATCAGGAGACAGCCCGACACGTTGACCAGGAACGTCGACCACGGGAAGCCCCCCGGGCCGTGCGGGAGCGCGACGGAGACCGCAAAGCGCCCCAGCGCGCCCAGCACGCCGCCCGCGGAGATGGCCGCCAGCACCGGCCAGGCCCGAGGCCGCAACTCCCCGCGCATGGCGGGGGCGTGCACGTCGACGTCGGGATCGACGGGTGTGACAGGCTCGTTCATACAGCTCTCCCTACCAGAACGACACGCATTTCCTCTGGTAGGGACCGTTGGCGGCGCCAACCGCGGTTTCCCGGCCGATGGCCGGGGCGGCGGGCCCCACCGCCGCGAATCCCACCACTCTACCGGCAACGCCGCACCTCTACCCAATCCCGAAGGGCCGAAGCGCCGGTCCGCGAGAGTCTCCCGGCACGTGGCGGGTCAGGCTCGGCCGCACCTCGACGAGGCTTTCCCGCCGTCGCTCCGGCGTGCGGGAAAACGCCAGGCCCGGCAGATCGGACGTTCTCCGGCGACGGCGACGGCGACGGCGACGGGTGCGGGTGCAGGGGCGGGTGCGGGTGCGGGTGTGGGTGCGGGAAGCGGCAGCCGGGCCGACAGGATGGCCTCGTGGACGGCCGCGGCGTCCGGGCCGGGCTCTATGCCGAGCTCCCGGTTCAGCAGGAGGCGCAGTTCGCGGTAGGTGTCCAGGGCCTCGACCTGCCTGCCGGATCCGTACAAGGCGATCATCAATTGCTGCCACCACCTCTCCTGGAACGGATGCTCGCGCGTCAGTTCCCGCAACCTGCCGACGACCCGATGGCCCGGCCGAGGCAGGCGTACTCGGTGGCGAGGTCGAGGCCGGCTCGGGCTTTGGCTGCCTGGTCCATCAGCGTGGAAAGGTGGTGGAGGTCGAGTTCGCGCTCGTCACCGCCTCGTTCTCGTTGAGCAGCAGCGCCGCGAGCGGGAGAGCTTTGCGGTGGCCGTGTTTCTTGTCAAGGAAAGCGCGCAATTCAGCGGAATGGCAGAGAAATGTTAGTGACCGCCGGTGGCGTCGGTGGCCCCGGTAAGTGCGCAGGGCTCAAACTCTGCCGGAAACTCTGCCGAAAATGCCTGCCTCGCCGAAGGCAAGTTCGGCGAAACGCTCGCCCATGCGGCGGTGGGTGGCCGCGTCGGGGTGGAGTTCGTCGGGGAGCGGCAGGTCGGTGTAGTCGGCCGCGCCGTACAGCTCGCGTCCGTCCAGATAGTGGAGGCGGGGGTCGTCGGCGGCGCGCTGCCGGACGATCTGCGCCAGTTCCTCGCGGATGATGTTCAGCGTCAGCTTCCCTGCCGCCCGCTCCGCCGGGTCGCCGGTGGCCAGGAAGCTGATCCGGCCCTCGGCCAGCGCGGCGCGGTCGAAGTCGGCAGGGCCGGGGGTGTCCTCGTGGATCGGGCAGTACAGAGGGGAGACCACCAGCAGCGGGGTGTCGGGCCTGCCCTCCCTGATGGTGTCGAGGAAGCCGTGCACGGCGGGGCGGAAGGCGCGGCGGCGCATGAGGTCGAGGTTGACCAGGTTGATGCCGAGCTTGAGGCTGATCAGGTCGGCGGGGGTGTCGCGGATCGTGCGTGCGGTGAACGGGTCCAGCAGGGCGCTCCCTGCCAGGCCCAGGTTGACCAGCTCGACACCGGCCAGCCGGGCGGCGATCACCGGCCAGGTGCCGGTGGGGGAGGCGGCGCTGGAGCCGTGGCTGATCGAGCTGCCGTGGTGCAGCCACCAGCGGCGCCCGCGGTCCGGTACGGGCTCGACCGGGGCGTCGGCGCGCAGTGCGGCGAGCACGGTGATCTCGTCGTGCGGCAGCCACAGCTCGAGGTCCTTGGGCCCTTCCGGCAGGCCCTCGAACCTGAGGGTGACCGGGCCGCCGGTGCGCAGTTCGGCGGCGCCCGTGAACAGGTCGACGGTCACGACGTCCCCGCCCTGCTCGCTCGTGGTGACCGCCGCGCCGAACGGCCGCCCGTCCACGAGGAGTTCGTAGACCCCGTCCGGCCGCGAGGGTGCGCCGGGGAAGACGCGCTTGGTCGGGATGGTGTCCAGCTCCAGCACCCTGGCGGTGGTACGCAGCGCCAGCCGCACCCCGGCCGGCTGCGCCTCCGCCATCAGCAGTTGCTCGTCCGCGCCCTGCGCCCGGGCACGGGCCGGCAGCCGGTGCGGCACCACACCGCGCTCGGTGCGTTCCAGCTCCAGCGCTCCGCGCAGCAGTTCGGTGCTGATCGTTACGTCGGTGAGGCCCTGCGGGCCGGTCGCCGGTGTGGTACTCATTGCTGGCATTTCCTCCCGTATGGGGCCATCGCCGTCCGCGTCCGTGGCGAGGAGGGCCACCTCCTCTGCGGTCTTCGTCGCCTCACTATCTCCCACCAGCGGCGATGTCCGCGGTAAGCCGGCGGGGTGGCGGGCGTTTCCCGCCGTCCGGCAGCGCGTTTTTCGTGCTGCCGGTCATCCGCCGTGGACGGGTGGTGTCGCGGTCAGCGCTCCGACGTGGTCTCGCGTACCCAGGGCAGCGCCAGTCGTTCCGCCAGCACGAGGGCGGAGTAGAGCGCGACGCTCATGGCCGCCAGCAGAGTGATCGCCGCCCAGGCGGTGGCACTGTCGGCGATGCCGCTGTACTGGACGATCTGGTAGCCGAGTCCGCCCTCGCCGGCCTGGAACTCGCCGATCACCGCGCCGACCGCGGCCAGCGGCATGGCGACCTTCAGCCCGACGAAGACGTGCGGCAGCGCGGCCGGGAACCGTACCTTGCGGAACGTCTGCCAGCGCGAGGCGTCCAGGGAGCGGGCCAGTTCGGCGAGTTCGGCGGGCGTCGTGGTCAGACCGGTGGTGGTGGACAGCACGATCGGGAAGAAGGAGAGCAGGAAGACCATGGTCAGGATCGGCCGCTGCCCCCAGCCGAGCGAGACGACCAGCAGCGGCCCGAGCGCGATCTTCGGCACCGCGTTGACCGCCACCAGCAGGGGCGAGAACATCCGCTCGGCCGCCCGCGACGCGGCCAGCAGCAGGCCGATCAGCACCCCGGCCACCACGGAGATCAGGAAACCGGCCACCGTCTCCAGCGTGGTCGTGGCCAGCCCGCCGAGCAGTTCCGCGGACCTCGCCAGGAAGGCGGCCAGGACCTCGGCGGGCGGCGGCAGCACCGCCGGATGCACGAGAGGGAACGCCGAGGTGACCGTCCACCAGGCGGCGATCGCGACCACGAGCCCGAGCGCGGGCCATCCCACGGCCGCGACCGTCGCGCTCCGGTCGCGTACGACACCTCTCGCGGGCCGCGTGCCGCCCGCCTCGGCCACCTGGTGTGCCTCTCGCGCGGTCAAGGCTTCGGCGTCAGGTCCGCGCTGATGAGCTGGTCGGGGGTCAGCCCGGACGGCATGGCGTCGGCGTCCTGGAGCAGCTCGATGGTGCGGGCGACCCGTTTCGTGTCGATCGTGCCGACCACGTCGCCCGAGCCCTCCGGCCGGACGAAGGCGCCCATCAGCGTGCACTCGGCGGCGGCGGGGGCCGGTGCCGACGCGGGGACGTGCTTCTGGAGGATCCGCCCGGTCTCGTCAGGGTGGTCGATGCTGTGGACGAGCCCTTTGATCAGGGCTGCGATGAAGCGCTTGGCCAGGTCTGGCTGCTCCTGGGCGGTCTTGGTCGTGGTGATCAGGACGTTGCCGTACAGATCGCTCATCACCTCGCTGTACGGCAGCACGACCGCCTGCCTGCCCTTGGCCACCGACTCCACGGTCGGCTCGCCCACCACGAACTGGCCGATGCCCGCCACGGTGCCCCCGGCCAGCAGGCCGATGAGGTTCGCGGGTGCGCCGTTGACCCAGGTGACCTTGGTCGCGTCGACGCCCGCCAGCTTGGCGTAGGTGGGGAAGAGGTTGCGCACCACCGAGCCTGGACTGTCGGCGAGCGTCTTGCCCTCCAGGTCCTTCGGCGTGGTGATCCCGTTGCCTTCGAGGCTGATGAGCGCGGCCATGGTGCGCTGCTGGATCCCGGCCACCACGACGACGCTCCCGGCGCCGCCGTTGCCGCGCGCCAGCAGCAGGCCGGTGAGGTCGACCGGGGTGAACATCGCCGCCCCTGCCTCGACCTTGGAGATGTTGTCGCCGGTGCCGCCGCCGGGCTTGATGTCCACGTCGAGGCCGGCCTCGCGGAAGAAGCCCTTCTCCTTCGCGACCCAGGCGTACGCGTCGCGCCCGAAGTTGCCGAAGGAGGTCAGGTAGGTCACCTTTTCCAGCGGTCCGCCGCCGGCGGTCGACGTCTGCTGTTGACCGCCGGGACCGGCGCAGGCGACGACGAGCAGGCAGGCCCAGGCGAGGGCGGCGACCGTACGGATGAGCCTGTTCATGCACCGCTTCCCTGGGTGAGGTGCCTGAGTCTTCGGCCGGTAAACGGATTAAACGATACAAGAAATGGCCCTGGCCACATAAGACTTCTCTTTCTTGCCAATCCGTATATGCTGGTTCGCCTGGGTCAAAATCGCAGTCAGATGGAGAGCCGGGCGCATGATTGAGCTGGCCGGGGTTTCCCGTAGTTTCTGTGGTCGGTCCGGGGTCGTCGAGGCGCTGCGCGGCATCAGCCTGACCGTGGCCGAGGGCGAGTTCGTCGCGCTGGTCGGCCGATCAGGTTGCGGCAAGTCCACACTTCTGCGGCTGATCGCCGGTCTCCTGCCGCCGACCGAGGGCACGATCACGGTCGCCGGCGAGCGGGTCACCAAGGCGCGGCGCGACATCGCGATGCTCTTCCAGCGGCCCGCGCTGCTGCCCTGGCGGTCGGTGCTCGACAACGTGCTGCTTCCTGTGGAGATCTTCGGCTGGCGCCGGGCGGCCCACCGTGAGCGCGCCCTGCGGCTGCTGGAGCTGGCGGGGCTGGGCGGGTTCGACAAGCGCCTGCCGCACGAGCTGTCCGGCGGGATGCAGCAGCGGGTCTCCCTCTGCCGCTCGCTGATCGGCGACCCCCGGGTGATGCTGATGGACGAGCCGTTCTCCGCGCTCGACGCGATCACCCGTGAGGAGCTGTCGGTGGAGTTGCGGCGCGTGCACATGGAGAGCGGCTCGACCATCGTCTTCGTCACCCACTCCATCGACGAGGCGGTGCTCCTGGCCGACCGGGTGGTGGTGCTCACGCCGCGTCCCGGGCGGATCAGGGAGGTCGTCGAGATCCGCATCCCGCGCCCCCGGACCCTGGGCCGCGACGCCCATTTCGAAGAGGTCGCCCGGTGCAGCGCCGACCTGCACGAACTGCTGGTGGAGCGGGCCCCGCCGACGGTGGCCCAGGAGAAGGGGCAGTGAGCCGGGGGAGGCCCCGAGAGAGGCCCCGAGAGAGGTACGGCCGGTGCGGGCGAGCGTGAGGCGACCATCACCTTACTGATCACCGCGCCGGTGTTGTTTCTTGCTCATACCGGATATTGGATGTGCTCACTGGTTGTTTTCCGGCTCTCCTTCTCCAAGGGTGATAAATGACGACAAAGCTCCCAGCCTTTCCCGCCGTGGCCGAAAACCCGCTCGACACCTGCCTCCGGCTCCGGGAGACGGCTCCCGTGGTCGAGGTGGAATTCCCGGGTGGCGTGCCCGCCTACCTGGCGCTGACCCACCAGGCCGTACGAGAGATCCTCGCCGGAGACAACAGGACCTTCCTCAGGGACCCCCAGCACTGGCCCGCCCTGTACGACGGGTCGATCCCCGAGGACTGGCCGCTGCGGGCCATCGTCCAGGGCGGCCACCTGTCCACCATGGACGGCGGCGACCACAGGCGGCTGCGCGGTTTGGTGGGAAAGGCGTTCACCCCGGCCAGGGCACAGGCAATGGAGCCGAGGATCCAGCAGATCATCGACGGCCTGCTGGACGACGTGATGGCCGCCGGTGACGGCGTCGACCTGGTTCCCGCCTTCACGGAGGCGCTGCCGATGTGGGTGATCTGCGAGCTGTTCGGCATCCCCGCCACGGACCGGCTCCGGTTGCGCAACTGGACCGCGACGCTGCTGGCGCACACCACCCCGCCGGAGGTGGCGTTCGCGACGCAGAACGACCTGTACGCGTTCCTGCACGAGCTGGCGGAGCGCAAGCGGCGCGAACCGGGCGACGACCTCACCTCGGGCCTGGTCCAGGCCAGGGACGAGGGCGACAAGCTCACCACCGAGGAACTGGTCGGCGTGCTGTGGCTCATGCTCGTCGCCGGTCACGAGACCACCGTCCACCTGCTCGGGCACGCCATCCTGGCCCTGGCGCAGAACCCCGGGCAGCTCGCGCTGGCCAAGGCCGGGGACCGGTGGGCCGACGTGGTCGAGGAGACCGTACGCTACCGCCACTCGGTGATGATGACCAGTTTCCGCTTCACGGCGCAGGACGTCACCATCGCCGGGGTGCACATCCCCAAGGGCCGCGCGGTGGGCGTGGTCTACCAGGCGAGCGGCGTGGACCCGGCCGAGTACGGCGAGAGCGCGGACCGGTTCGACCTCACCCGCGAGCAGTCGGGAAACCTCGGTTTCGGACACGGCCCGCGCTACTGCATTGGGGCGCCGCTGGCCCGGCTGGAGAGCCGGTTGGCGCTGGCCTCGCTCTACCGGCGGCTGCCGGAGCTCACCTTCGCGATCGACCCCGCAGACATCCCGTACTCGCCGTCGTTCTTCACGGTCGGCCCGCTGTCCCTGCCGGTCAACCTCGGCCTCGCCGGGCGCTGAAGCGCCGTCGTCCGGGCCGGTCGGCCGCCGGGATCAGCCGGTGCCCCACCTGCCCGGGCCTCCGCCGCCGAACCACGTCTGGATCTCGTAGCGGTGCTCGCGCGCCCACCGCTTCCCCGCGTCGGCGAGTCCCCGCGAGCCGCAGTTGAGGTAGTCGGTCGCGATCTCCGCCGTGCCGTACCGGTCGAGGAGGGCTTCGAGCTGGTCGAGCGACTCCGGCCGGCCCACCTTGATCGCGGACCTCAGGACCGCGCGTGGCTCGCCGACGCGCACCGCCCTGGCCAGCGCGAAGGAGTAGACGTCCGGGTCGTGGCCGCGCAGCAGGGCGCAGAGCCCGGCGGCGGAGGCGGAGTCCGTTCAGGTGCGGTCGGGCATAGAGGCGCCGGGGTACGCGGGCGGACCGACGTGTCCCCAACTGTGCGCGGGGTGGACCAGGCCCGCCAGGTCGCGAAGCTGGGACTCGGCCGTTCGCACCTCGGCCGTCAGCGGCGGGGTCAGCCCGAACCGGTTGCGCAGACCGGCGTCCGCGCCCCGGGCGAGCAGCGCTTCGACGGCGCTTCGGTCGCCCGCGTAGTACGCCTGGTGCAACAGGGTGCCGCCGTCGGCGTCCCGGTCCCGATCGGGCGGTTTCTGGCCGAGAGGCTTGCGCTGGTGGACGACCTCGTCCACGAAACCGTACGCGAGGGCCTCCTCAGCGCCGAACGAGCGTTCCGCCCTCATGTCGGCGAGGACCCGCTCGACGCGGCGCCCGGTCCGCTCGGCGGTCACCAGCGCGACCTCGCGCAGGGCCGAGCGCATCCCCCGGTCGTCAGGGAACCTCCCGGCCGCGTCCGGCGGTGGCCGCCTCATGACGCGGGCGTCCGGCGGTCGCCGCAGCACGAGGCGGGCGTGGGGGAACGCGTGGCGTTTGCCCCTGGCGCCCGCCGCGAGGACGAGCAGCCCCATGTCCGAGACGAGCCCCGTGGCGTACGTCGCGACATCACACCCGACGGAGCCGATGACGTCGACGAGGTCGAGGCCGGCCTGGACCGGACCGCCCACGGACTCGATCAGCAGCACGATGTCGGTCAGCGAGTCGTCCCGCGCCAGCGAGAGCAGCTCGGCGGCGATCCGCTCGGCGCCGCCGGGCTCCAGCGCCCCGCCGAGCAGGATCGTCCGCTGCGGCGACGACTGCTCGCGCGGGCGTTCTCGCTCCGCCCGGTCCGCGGACCTCCGCGGACCGGGGTCGCCTGGAGTGAGCCAGGGTTTCGGTCATCGCCGCTTCCACCGTGTGTCGAGATCGGCTGCCGGGAGCTTCGGCCTCAGTTGTACCGCTGTGCCGCGGGCCTGTCTCGCCGTTCGCCGAACCGTACGCGGTGGAGGCGGCCTACTTCAGGGCGAACGCCCTGACAATCGTCTGGTCGACCCGGTTGCCGGACCCGTCCCAGGCCGCCACCTTCAGCGAAACGTGCCCGCTGCGCCGCTTGTGGTCGGTCTTGACCTGGTACGTCCCGTCGCGGAGCCGGTCCACCCGGACCGTCGCCCAGGTCGCGCCGTCGTCGTACGAGACCTGCGCCGCGGCCCCGGCGATCCGCGCAGGAGCGGCCCCGGTGGGCGCCCTGACCCCGAACGCGAACGTGTGCCGCCCGCGCGCCGAGACCGCGTTACGCGGATCGGCCCCGAGGTCGTAGTCGATCGTGAACAGCGGCAGCACCTCCCGCTCGTCCGTCCGGCCCGAGGAGAACGTCCAGGTCGTGGCCGTGCTGGTGGCCGTGCCCCACCACGGGGCGCTCCGCGCGGCCCGCTGCTCCAGCCGGTACGACGCCCGCTCCGCGGGGAACGTGAACGCCTGGTTGTACAGCTCCCCGCCGGAGGCGAGCTCCTCGTCCCCCCGATACAGCTTGAACGACGCCTCGTCGCCCACCGCGGAGACGAACCCGAAGTGGTCGGGCTCGGAGTCGCCGAACGCGGGCGTCATCATCCGCACCTGGTCACCGGTGCGCTGGGCGGGCAGGCCGTAGTCGACGTAGCCGCTGGACAGGCTGCGCGGCTGGCCGGGCCCGCCCGGTGCGAACCAGTGCTCGTCGAGCCGCTGGCCCGCCCGGTAGGAGCGGTCGCCGCTGATCAGCTCGCCGCCCTCGCCGGAACGCTGGACCTTGGTGCGGACGAGGAGGTCGCCGGGGGTCGTCCACTCCTCGCGCCGCATCGGGCCGACGACCGGCGACGGCTTGATCGGCAGGCTGCCGACGGCGGGACGGAAGCTGGCCCGCGTGCCGTACCCCAGCTCGTCCGTGGTGCCGTGGTAGGTGGCGTCGATGCGGGCCATGGTCCGCGGCGAGATCTCGTAGCGCAGGTCGCGCGGCACGCCGTCGTGCCAGCGCAGCACGTCGTACCAGAACGGGCTGACCGAGGTGCCCTCCAGGCGTGCCCGGCCGGCCTTGCGCAGCGTCGCGGCGTCCTCGAAGCCGGTGGTGAAGGCGGGCGTCGGCAGCCCGTCCCCCCAGTACGCCAGGGCGCCGCCCGGCTCGTTCAGCGCGATCACCACGACCGAGGCCCCGGCCTTGGCCGCGCTCTCGACGGCGGGGAACATGTCCGCGTCCGGCCGGTAGGTCAGCAGCGTGAGCGTGCCGGACAGGTCGACGCCGGTGAAGTCCTCCCGGGTGCCCCCGTCGTGGACGCGCAGGTCGCGCCGCCCGTCGAACTTGGGCCCGTACTCCATGTGGGTCAGCCGCACGTCCTTGCCGTTGGCGGTGGCGGTGGCGACCGGCTGGTAGAGGTCCCAGTGGTGGTACATCTCGAACACGCCGGTCTCCGCCTTCTGGATGGGCGTGACGTAGGCGCGCTCGGTCGCGGACGTCATCATCCACGACGAGTTCAGGCCGGGTCCCTCTCCATAGCGGACGTGACCGATCGTGACCTGCAGGTGCTCGGTCCTCTTGGTGGTGTCCAGGCGGACGAGGTTGGCGGGACGGGCGTCGATCGGGACCGTGGCCGGGCCGGTGATCTCCACGTCGGGGTCGCCCGCGAAGACGACCTCCGAGGAGTGCACGCTCACCTGCCGCCGCTCGAAGATCGTGGCCATCATCGAGTAGCGTCCGGCGGGCAGGTCGGCGACGAGCTTGCCGTCCTCCGGCACCGTCAGGTCGTAGAACTCGCCGGTGTCCAGGTCGAGGACGTCCACGCTGGAGTCGGCGCCGGGCGCGCCGCCGTCGCGGTAGGTGACGGGGATCTCGACGCGGTGCCTGGTCGGGCTGACGGTCTGCGTGATCGCGACCGTCACCTCGACGCCCGCCGCGGTGGCGCGCAGGCGTCCGGTGTAGCGCCCGCGCGTGCCCTTGGACGGGTCGGTGGCCACGGTGACCCGCGTCTGGCCGCCCGCGGCGACGTCGGCGCGGGCGGCCTGGAGGGTGAACATGCCGTCGGGCGCCGGGTCGCCGTGCGCGTCGCGTACGTCGAGGGCCAGGTCGAGCGTGACGGCCGCGTCGCCCGCGTTCACGAGGTCGACCGTCGAGGTCAGGGGCTCGGCGTCGGCGGCCACGATGGGCTGGCTGATCGTCGCCGGGCTGGCGTACACCTGCTGGGCGACCGCGCGCCCGGCGTCCACGCGGCCCGCGCCGATCGCGTCGAGGTCGCCGGACACCGGCTTGGCCGTGCTGACCAGGGCGGCCTTGAGCTGCTGGGCGCTCCAGTCCGGGTGGCGCTGGGCGAGCAGCGCCGCCGAGCCCGCGACGTGCGGGGTGGCCATGGAGGTGCCGTTCAGCGAGGTGTAGCGGTCGTCGACCGGGGTGCCGAGGCCGGTGCCTGCGGCGCGGGCGGCGACGATGGCCACCCCGGGGGCGCTGATCTCGGGCTTGAGCGCGTCGTCGCCGGGCCGGGGGCCGCGCGAGGAGAACGCGGCCAGCTCGTCGCGCTTGCTGACCGCGCCGACGGTGAGCGCCGCGTCGGCGGCGCCGGGCGAGGACACGGTGCGCGTGTCCGGGCCCGCGTTGCCCGCCGCGACCACGAACAGCGCGTCCGACTGGCTGGAGAGCGTGTTGAGCGCCTGGCTCACCGGGTCCTGGCCGTCGGAGGGGTCGTTGGTGCCCAGGCTCATGCTGACGACGTCGACCTGCTGCGCCGCCGCCCACTCCATCCCGGCGACGATCCACGACAGGGAGCCCTGGCCGGCGTCGCCGAGCACCTTGCCGACGTACAGGGAAGCGGCGGGCGCGACGCCCTTGCGCTTGCCGCCGTCGGCCGCGCCGCTGCCCGCGATCGTGGCGGCCACGTGCGTGCCGTGGCCGTTGCGGTCCGCCGTGTCGGGGGCGTCGGTGAAGTTGACGGCCTCCGTGATGCGGCCTTCGAGGTCGGGGTGCGTGGCGTCGACGCCGGTGTCGAGCACGGCGACCTTCACACCCTTGCCGTCGTAGCCGGCCTGCCAGGCGTCCGGGGCGCCGATCTGCGGCACGCTGGTCTCGAGCGTGGCCCGTACCGGCCGGTCGAGCCAGATCTTCTCGAACGGCGCCGCCACCGCCTTGGCCGTCGACGAGGTGAGCGCGTTCCAGAACGCCGCCGCCTGGGCGGGCGTGCGCTCGACGGCCGTCGCGTTGGCGCTGGCCAGCACCCGCGTCCTGCGCGCCCCGGCCGGCACCGGCTGGGCGGTGAGCGAGCGGGCGGCGCTCTTGCCGTAGCTGACGATCAGCGGGAGCGAGGCGCGGTGGGCGTCGTCGTAACCGGCCTCGATGAGGGTGGTGACGTTGAACAGCTCGCTGTCCAGCCGGTTCGCGGCCAGCATCGGGCGGGCCGTCTCCGGGATCACGTACAGGTCGCCGTCGCGGTCGACGGTCTTGAACGCGGGCTGGGTCCGGCCGGGGGTGGGGCGAGGGCTGACCACCTGGCGGCCGTCGGCGTACGTCTGCACGTCGATGACGTCGCCGGTGACCAGCGTCAGCGTCCGGGTGACCGGGGGCGCCGCCGGGGGAGTGGCGGGCGGTGTGGCGGGCGGCGTGGCGGGTGGGGCTCCGGCCTGCGCGCCCGCAGGCACCACCGGGCCTAAGGCCAGTACGGCCGCGCCGGTGGTCGCCGCGATGACCTGGGAAAGTGGTCGCATCCTCGGGGGTCCTCCCTATGGTCCCGCGCCGTTGATCATGTACGGGACATACTCTCAGAAAACGGACGTTCCACTCCCATAGCTGTCAGTGGCGAACTCCTGACACGTCAGGTATCCGCCACCCCACCCGTCACAGCCGAGCCGCTGGATCAGGGGATGATGTCCGAAATCCGCCGGGCACGTCGGTCGGCCCGGCGCTATACCTGATGCGGCGACGCCCACGTCAGCCGAGCAAGACCCCGTCAGCAGTGAAAGCACCACGTCGACCGAGGAGTTACCCGCATGACCGCCGCCGACAAGGCCAACCGGCTCCGCTCGCTGCAGAACGAGTCGGTGCTGCTCCTGCCCAACGCCTGGGACGCCGCCAGCGCCGCGGTGATCGCCGCGGCCGGCGCACCCGCGATCGCCACGACCAGCGCAGGGGTCTCCTGGAGCCAGGGCCGCCAGGACGGCCAGGCGCTCAGCCGTTCCGACGCGATCGGGATCGTCGCCCGGATCGCGGCCGTCGTCGACGTCCCGGTCACCGCCGACATCGAGGGCGGTTACGACGACCTGACGGCCACCATCACCGACGTGATCGCGGCCGGCGCCGTCGGCGTCAACCTGGAGGACTCCCGCGCGGCCGGCGGCCCGCTCCACACCGTCGAGGAGCAGACGGCCCGCATCCGCCGGGCCCGCGCCGCCGCCACCCACGCGGGCCTGGACGAGCTGGTGCTCAACGCCCGCACCGACGTCATCCTGTTCGGCCTCGGCGACCTGGACGAGGTCATCGCCCGCACGCACGCCTACGCGGAGGCCGGGGCCGACAGCATCTTCGTGCCGGGCCTGCTCGACCTGACCGCGCTGCGCACCCTCGCCGAGGCGGCGCCGATCCCGGTCAACGCCATGGCCATGGCCGGCGGCCCCGACGTGGCGGCGCTCACCGCCGCCGGAGTACGCAGGATCAGCCTCGGCATGGCCGTCGCCCAGGCCGCCTACACCACGGCTCGGCAGGTCACCCTCGAACTGCTCGGCAAGGGCACCTTCGACTCCCTCGACGGCGCCCTCGGCTTCGGCGAGCTGAACGACCTGTTCACCGAGTAGCGCCCGGCGCGGCGGCGCGGCCTCGCCCCAGGGCGTCCCCCGGCTTTCAAGGCTGGGATAGTTGCGGGCAATCGGGTTGTAAGCGCGCCGCGAAGAATGGCAGCCATGACACATTTCCCTGGGGTACGTCGAGCCGCACCGCGCCGCTACGGTGCCGTCCTCGTTCTCTCACTCGTGGCACTCGCGGGATGCGGCCTCGCCGGCGAGACCAGAGACGCCGGCACCGGCCCCGTGACCAGCAGTTCGGCCGCCGCGCCCAGGGAGAGCACTCCCGAGGCCCAGCCTCAGGCCCAGACCGAGGCCCAGACTGGGCCCGCCGAGGCCACGACCGCGCCGACCCCCGCCGAGACCGCCCAGGACGGCGGCGCGGCGGCGGTCGAGCCGGGCGGCGTCCTGACCGACGGCAGCACGGTCTCGGCAGAGTTGACCCGCTCGGGGCAGAAGGACACCTTCACCCTGGACCTGGGCGACGCCAGGGAGTTCTACGTCACCGACATGCAGGGCGACGACATTCAGCTCCAGGTGTTCTCCGAGGTCGACGGCGAGCCGTTAGGCCCCTCCAGCGTGGCGCTGAGCTTCGGCACCTCGCTGTTCAAGCTGACCAAGGCGGGCGGCCACCGGCTGGAGGTCTGGGGGAACACGAACGTCGTCGGCGCGTACGCCTTCCGGATCGCCACCGTCAAGGTCCGTACGTTCCCCGTGGCGATCGGCCTGAAGATCGGCGAGGGCAACCCCGCCGGGGCCGGACGCCTGGACGTGCCTGGACGCGTCGACCGCTTCGAGTTCGACTCGGACGGCGCCACGGCCATCAAGGTGCTCGGCGGCGCGGGCGCGTGCACGGCCATCGAGCTGGAGCTGTACGACGCCGCAGAGAAGAGCGTCGCCGACGCCCGGCAGCCGTTCCCGCTGTGCGGCTACGAGTTCGACCTGCCGCTCTCGAACGGCGACGGACGCTACGCGCTGGTCGTCAGGTCGGGCACGGCGAAGACCGGGGCCTACTCGTTCCAGATCGCCCGCGCCGGCTGAACGGCCGGGCGCGCGCACGCATCCACGGCGTTCGGGCAGGTCAGGAGGGGCGCGGGCCGTGCGGCTGCCGCGCTCCTTCGCGGCGGTCAGGAGCGGCGCAGGTCGCCGCGGTACTCCAGCGCGCTCGCGCCCTCCTGCTGGACGACGGTCAGGGCGTCGGGGTCGTTCAGCGTGAGGGTCATGTCCCCGCCCACGCACTGGTCCCGCTGCGCCACGGTCATGTTCAGCACGGTGTCGCCGTCGACGCTGGTCAGCGTGGCGGTGAGCGTGCACGCGCCGCTCGCCCATGTGCCCGTGCGCTGCCCGGCCGCCAGGGTGATGGTGATTTCGACGGGCTTCTGGCGGTCGTCCTGGGAGACGACCTGTCCGGTCCAGGTCCCCGCGAAGGTCTCGGGGATCTGGCCCGATCCCGAGGCGAGGGGTGTCGTCCCTGAGGTCGTCTCCCGGTCCGCGGACGGCGTCGGGGCCGGTCCTGAGGTCGCCTCCCGGGCCGGGGACGGCGTCGGGGCCGGTCCTGAGGTCGTCTCCCGAGTCGGGGACGTCTCCGGCAGCGCCTGCGACGTCGGCCGGTCGCCTTCTGCGGGGCGCCCGATCGCCCCGCTCGCGTACAGCACGCCCGCCGTCGCGAGGGCCGCGACGAGGACGGCCACCACGGCTGCGACCGGACGCGTCCCGCGCCGGTGGATCCGCACGCCCGTGGAGCCGTCCTGGCCGGGGTACGCCCCCGGCGGGGGAGCGGGGATCGTCCGTCCGTCGGTGGCCTGGGGGACCGGGCCGGCCGGGAGCACGCGGGTCGCGCCGGGGCCGGACCAGTTCGGCGGGACGTACACGCTGGGGACCTGACCGACGTCGGGCACCGCGACGGTGGGAGCCCCGGGATCCACCAGGCGGATCATGAGCGAGCGGGCGGACGGGCGCGTCCCCGGCTCCTTGGCCAGGCAGGCGGCCAGCGTCTCGCGCAGCCCCCGCGGAATGCCGGAAAGGTCGGGCTCCTGGGTGAGGATGCGCTGGAAGACGGCCGCCACGGTGTCGCTGCCGAACGGCGCCCGTCCGGTCGCGGCGTAGACCATCGTCGCGGCCCAGGCGAAGACGTCGGCCGCCGGAGAGCCGTGATCGCCCTTGAGCTGCTCGGGCGCCATGTACGGCGGGGTGCCCGACAGCGTCGAGGGCGCGGTGCCGGCGTCGAGCGGCCGGGCGATGCCGAAGTCGACCACGCGCGGCCCGTCGGGACCGAGCAGCACGTTGGCGGGCTTGAAGTCCCGGTGCACGACCCCGGCGCCGTGGATGGCCGCGAGAGCGCACGCCGTGCCCACCGCCAGCCGGTCGAGGTCGCCGTCGCGCAGGGGGCCGCCGGTGCGTACCCGCTCCTGCAGCGAGGGGCCCGCGACGAACTCGCTCACCACGTACGGGACGGGCCCGTCGGGCTCCGCCTCCAGTACGCGCGCCGTGCAGAAGGGAGCCACCCGGCGGGCCGACTCCAGCTCCCTGGCCAGCCTGCGGCGGGTGTCGGGATCGGTGCCCCCTCTGAGGACCTTGATCGCGACCCGGTCGCCGGACGCGCCGCGTCCCTCGTAGACGATCCCCTGCCCGCCCTCGCCCAGTCTGCCTACGACCTGGAACGCTCCGAGCACTCGCGGGTCTCCCGGCTCCAGCGGGCCAGCGGGCATGAGCTCCTCCGCGCACGTCGAGGCGGGCTGCCACCGGCACGCCGTTCCTGGCAGGGTCACGCCAGGCCATCGCCGCAGCGCAGTCAGGATTCTAGTGACAATTCGCCAGATCGGGCAGAGCCGCCCGACGCCCGTGCCGGACGCGCTCAGGGCGAGCGGAAGTCCCTCGCCCTGAGCGCATTCCACGGGGTGTTACGTGTGGTAGTGCTGCCCGAGGGGCCGGCCGGGGATCGGCTTGGCGATGAGGGCGACCGGGACGAAGAAGCAGATCTGGGCGATCACCAGGGTGAGTGTCCAGAGCGCCTGCTCGTCGTAGTGGGCGGCCGCCTTGGCGTACAGCTCATCGGGGACGCGCTCCCCTGACGGGTTCGGGGTGAGCACGGCCTCTACGAGCTCCAGCGCGCCCCGTTCGGCGTCGGTGAAGTAGGGGGCGTCCCGCCAGGTCGCCACGGCGGTGATGCGTTCCTCCGTCTCCCCGGCGGTGCGGAGGTCCCCGGTCTGCCGGACGGCGTGGTAGGTGCTGCCGACGATCTGCCCGGCGCGGAGCTGCACCAGGCCGATCGTGGTCTGCGGGATCGAGCCGTTCGTGACGGCCTTGAACATGGCTCCGGCGATGGTGCCCACCTCGGGGATGACCGTGGAGGGGTCGGGCAGCCGGGAGCGGAGTTCGTCCTGGCCGGTCGTCGCGGGGATGGTCATCGGGTGATCTTCCTTTCGGTGTTCTCAGGGTGGTTCGAAGACGTCCGGCCTGGCGGGGGGCGCCGAGCGGGGCAGGCGCCGGATGGTGTCTCATGAGTCCGACGGCACGGGCGCGCGAAATGTGAGGTGCGGCGCGGACCTCACACTTCGCGGCGCTGTCTCGTCGAACGGGTGACGGCAGTCGCACCGAGGGAGCCGACGACACCATGACCACCCCATGACCGCCCCATCCGAGCCGGGAGCGGCCCGGTCTGACCCGGGCCTGAGCGCGATCGTCGGCGAGCGGCGCCAGTTGATCAATCTCGCCTACCGGCTGCTCGGCTCCCTGGCCGAGGCCGAGGACGCGGTGCAGGAGACGTACGCCCGCTGGTACGCCATGTCCCCGGAGCAGCAGGAGGCCATCGCCTCGCCCGGTGCCTGGCTGACCAAGGTCGCCGGACGTGTCTGCCTCGACCTGCTCGGCTCGGCGCGGGCCCGGCGCGAGCGCTACGTGGGCGAATGGGTCCCCGAGCCGCTGCCCGAGCCCGCGGAGTGGACGAGCGGCCGGGCGGGAGGCGATCCGGCCGACCGCATCACCCTGGACGAGTCGGTCAACATGGCGTTCCTCGTCGTGCTGGAGTCGATGACCCCGGCCGAGCGGGTGGCGTTCATTTTGCACGACGTCTTCCGCTACTCCTTCACCGAAGTGGCCGAGATCGTCGGCCGTACCCCGGCGGCCTGCCGCCAGCTCGCCTCCTCGGCCCGCCGCCGCCTCCGCGACGCGCACGCGCCCGCGACCCCGGCGGCCCAGCGGGCCCGGATCGTCAAGGACTTCAAGCTGGCCTGGGAGGCCAAGGACATCGACGCCCTCATCGGCCTCCTCGACCCCGGCGCCACGGTGGTCGCCGACAGCGGCGGCCTGGTCGAGGCCGTCGCGCATCAGCTCGAAGGCGCGCAGATCGCGCACTACGCCCTGGGCCTCACCGAGCGGGCGCCCCACCTGACGCTTCTGGAGCGGACCGTCAACGGCCAGCCCGGCCTGGTCATCCAGGAGAACGGCGGCACCGTGGCGGTGATGGCGTTCGAGGTGGCCGGTGACCGGATCACCCGTATCTGGGGAGTACGCAACCCAGAAAAGCTCCGCCCCTGGACGGCGGGACCCCACCACGAGGACCCGTCGGGACGCCCGCCAGTCGAAGCTCCTTGACCGCCGCGTTCGCCGCACGCCGCCCTCGGCCGGGCGGGCGAACGGATGCCGTGCTTGATCATCTGGCCGAACCTGTGAGTCCTGGCGGACGGAACCCGTGACTGCCGTTCATTGTGGTAGTAAGGGGGCGTTCGTTAGCTTTTGTGGTTGTAGGGGGATATGTGAGTACGCTCAGCCGTCGGCGACTGTTGCAAGCAGGGGCCGGTCTGGTGCCCGCCATCGCGCTGGGGGCCCGGCCCGCGATGGCCGAGGCCGCCGCCGCGATCCCGACGACCGGGGTCGTGCCGGCCGCGCTCGCGGGGTTCGACACCGCGATGAAGACGTACATCGCGGAGCGGGACATCTCCTGCGCCCAGCTCGCGGTGGCCAAGAACGGGAAGATCCTGCTGGCCCGGGGCTACGGCTCGTACCTGAAGGGCAGCACGAGCACTCTCGTGCAGCCGACCTCGCTGCTCCGGATCGCCAGCCTCAGCAAGAGCCTCACCGCGGCGGCGCTCGCCCGCCTGGCCCAGGACGGCAAGGTCAGCCTGGGCACGAAGGTGTCGAGCCTGCTCGGCCTGTCCACGACGGCCGACCCCCGGCTGGCGAACGTCACCCTGTGGCGGCTGCTCCAGCACACCGGCGGCTGGGACCGCGACGCAGCCTACGACCCGCTCTGGTACGACCAGACGATCTCCACGTCGCTCGGCGTGCCGCTGCCGATCGACCACGCCGACATCATGAAGTACGTCACGGCCAGGAAGCTCGACTTCGCCCCCGGCGCCAAGTACGTCTACAGCAACTACGGCTACATGCTGGCCGGCCGGGTGATCGAGAAGCTCTCGGGCATGAGCTACGAGTCGTACGTCCGGCAGAAGCTGCTCGCGCCCGTCGGCATCACCCGCCCGCGGCTCGGCCGGAGCCTGCGTGCGCAGGCGTTCGCCACGGAGGCGCCGTATGAGTCGCAGTACACGAGGAAGAGCGTCGTGGACGACACGGGCGCGGTCGTGCCCTACCCCTACGGCGGCTTCAACATGCCGAACCAGGACGCCAACGGCGGCTGGGTCGCCTCCGCCGTCGACCTGGTGAAGTGGGGTTTCGTCTTCGACGCCCCGGGCGCGGTGCTCAACCAGACGTCGATCTCGCGCGTGTTCGCCAAGCCGGAGACCGGCGTGAACTCCGGCGGCTCCTGGTACGGCCTCGGCTGGCACGTCCGCAACAACAACGTCGGCACGCTGAACACCTGGCACAACGGCTCGATGCCGGGCACGTTCAGCTTCCTGGCGCGGGTGCAGAACGGCGTCAGCTACTGCGCGATCTTCAACCGGCGGGAGGAGGCCGGCACGCCCGACTTCGATGCGATCGACCCGATCCTCGGCAAGGCGATCGGCACCGTGAAGACCTGGCCCACCACCGACCTGACCTCACGGTACTTCTGAGGCCGCCCCTCAGCGGCGGTCCCTGACCGCCGGGCCGCGACTCCTGCCGATTCGGTCTCAAGAAGCGAATTTTGGGCACAAGTAGCCCGAAAGGGGTCAAAAGTCACACGCGGACGGTGGGGGCGTGCCATGACTGACATCGAGGTTCCGATCTGGGCAGCACGGTTGCGCGTGTTGCGCCGCGGGCGGCTGTGGAGCCGGGGAGAGCTGGCGGACCGGCTGACGGAAGCGGCGGACGAGACCGAGCGTGACCTCCTGCCCGGCCGGGAGGCGCTCGTCCGGATGATCCAGCGGTGGGAGGACGGCGAGCGGCGGCCCGGCGAGCGGGACGCGGAGCTGCTCTGCCGCGCCTTCGGCGTGGACGAGACGGAGCTGTTCGTCGGCGAGGCCGCCGGGACCACGCTGTGGCACCATCTGACCGGGGTGCCGCTGCTGCCGGGCCTGTTCCCGGCCGAGGAGGAGGAGCGCACCGGCCGGGCGATCGAGGCGCCGGAGCGGGCCGACGAGGGCACGGTCGGCTACTTCAGGGCGCTCGTCGACGCCTGCACGCGGGCCGACCCGCGCCCCGCCGTCCAGATCAGCGTGCTGCGGCCCGTCTTCGCCGGGATCGAGGAGTTCCGGCGCGACGCCGGTCCGCCGGTCAGGCGCGCCCTGCTGCTGCTCGCCGCCGAGAACGCGGAGCTGATCAGCCGCGTGCACCACGAGAACGGGGACCCGGACGAGGCGCTGGCCTGGTCGGACGAGGCCATCCGCGGTGCCAGGGAGGCCGCGGACCCGCTGCTGGAGTCCTACACGCTCGCCCAGCGCAGCGGCCTGTCCGACACGGACGACCCGGGCCGCCTCGTCGCCACGGCCCTCGCGGCCCGCGAACGCGGCCACCTCCCGCCACGGATGGACGCGCTGGCCCGGCACCACGAAGCACACGGCCACGCCCTCGCAGGAGACGTGGACATGTGCCTGCGCAGGCTGGACGAGTCCGCCCAGTCGCTCGCCGAACCGGAGGACGACACCCCCTACCGCTTCGACTCCTCGCCAGAGGCGCACAACGCCCTGTGCGCCGGGTGTCTCGTCGAGCTGGGCCGCCCCGGGGGCGCGATCGAGATCCTGGAACTGGCGCCGCCGCAGGCCGCCTCGACGTGCGCCGCCGCGTACGCGTGCGCCTGCATGGCCCACGCCTACGCCGACGCCCACGAGCGCGAACGGTCGATCGAGGCCGTGCGCGAGGCGTTCGACCTGGCCAGGAGCACGGGGGCGGTACGCGCCATCAGGGAGCTGGCCAGGATCCGGATCCCGCCGCAGCGGGCCGGGCATCGGCGCATCCTCGTCTGAAAGCAGGTGGTTTGACCGGCCGCTGACCCGGGTGGTCGTTAGGGATTGCCGGAACGAGGCGATGCACGGGCCATGAGCGTTGCTTCGCCGGGCACGGTGTCCTGGTTCGAGATCGGCACGACCGACGCCGAGGACGTCACGCGGTTCTACGGCGGGCTGTTCGGATGGACGTTCGAGCCCCGTTCGGCCGATTACACCGAGATCGTCGCCCGCGACGGGACGCGGCCGATGGGCGGGATTTGCACGCCGGGCGACGAGCTGAGCCCGGCGATCCTCGCCCACGACGTGGCGGAGGCCCTAGGGAAGATCCAGTTGGCCGGAGCCGCGGTGGTGACACCGGCGAAGGCCGCGGACGTTCCCGGCCGCGAGGGCATCGTCTACGCCAGGCTGCGCGATCCGCTGGGCAACGCCTTCACCCTGTACTTCGACGACAGGCCGCACCCACCAGAGATCGTGGACGGCGGCCTGGCCGGGTTCGAGCTGGGCACCACGGAGGTGGATGCCACCAAGGAGTTCTACTTCGAGTGCTTCGGCTGGACGTTCGAACTGGACCCGGCCGCGCCCGGCTCGTTCTACCACGTGCTCGGCCAGGACCGGCGGCGGATCGGCGGCCTGGCCGACCACGGCCTGTACGGCGATGACTACCTGATGCCGCTCTTCCACGTCACGGACGGCCAGGGCACGGTGGAGAAGGCCAGGAGCCTGGGCGCCACCCTCGAATCCGACCGCGACGACCCCAGGAGACGCCTGGTGGACCCGCGGGGCAACCGCTTCGGCCTGTCGACCGGCTGACCGGCGCCCTCACCCGCCGAGGCGCTCCAGCCGGACCACGATCTCCTTCGAGGCCGGCTGGTTGCTGAACTCGGCCACGCTGTCCAGCGGGACCAGCACGTTGGTCTCCGGGTAGTAGGCCGCCGCGCAGCCGCGCGCGGTCGGGTACGGGACCACCTCGAAGCCCCCGGCCCGCCGCTCGACGTCGTCCGTCCACACGCTGACCAGGTCGACGCGCTGCCCTCCTGACAGGCCGAGTTCCCGCAGGTCCGCCGGGTTGACGAGCACCACCTTGCGGCTTCCGCGAATGCCCCGGTAGCGGTCGTCGGCCGTGTAGGGGACGGTGTTCCACTGGTCGTGTGAGCGCATGGTCTGCAGCAGCAGGTGCCCCTCGGGGACGTGCGGCGCCGGCCCGGCGTTGCGGGTGAACAGCGCCTTCCCCTGGGCCGTGGGGAACACGCCCTCGTTGACCGGGTTCGGCAGGCTGATGCCGCCGGGACGGGCCACCCGCCGGTTGAAGTCGTGCAGTCCCGGCACGACGCGGGAGATGCGGTCGCGGATCGCGCCGTAGTCGGCCTCGAACTCCCGCCACGGGATGCCCGCGCTGCCGTCGAAGGCCTGGCCGTCGGGAGCCCTGCCGTCGGGAGTCCTGTCGTCGAGAGTCCGGCAGGCGAGCCTGCACAGGATGGCGACCTCGCTGAGCAGGAGCGGGGAGGCCGGCTCCAGGCGGCCACGGGAGGTGTGCACCTCGCTCATCGAGTTCTCCACGGTGACGAACTGCTCCCCGCCCGCCTGCACGTCCCGCTCGGTACGGCCCAGGGTCGGCAGGATGAGCGCGGTCCCGCCGCAGACGGTGTGGGACCTGTTGAGCTTAGTGGAGATGTGGGCGGTGAGGCGGCACCCGCGCATGGCCTCCTCGGTGACCGCGCTGTCCGGCGCGGCCCGGACGAAGTTGCCCGCCAGGGACAGGAAGAGCTTGACCCGGCCCTCGCGCATCGCCCGGATCGCGTTCACCGAGTCGAGCCCGTGGGCGCGCGGCGGGTCGAAGCCGAACTCCCGCTGGAGCGCGTCGAGGAAGGAGTCGGGCATCTGCTCCCAGATGCCCATCGTGCGGTCGCCCTGTACGTTGCTGTGCCCGCGTACCGGGCAGGCCCCGGCTCCCGCCCTGCCGAGGTTCCCGCGCAGCATCAGGAAGTTCACGATCTCCCGGATGGTGGGGACGGCGTGCCGGTGCTGCGTCAGGCCCATCGCCCAGCAGACGATGACGCGTTCGCTGCGCAGGACGTCGTCGCGGACCCGCTCGATCTCCGTACGGGTCAGCCCGGTGGCGGCGGTGACGTCGTCCCAGGAGACGGCGCGGACGTGCCGGGCGAACTCCTCGAAACCGCTGGTGTTGGCCCGGATGAAGTCCTGGTCGAGCACGTCGCCGGGGCGGGCGTCCTCGGCCTCCAGCAGCAGGCGGTTGAGTCCCTGGAACAGCGCGAGGTCGCCACCGAGACGGATGTGCAGGAAACGGTCGGCGATCGGGATGCCGCGGCCGATCACCCCGTTCACCTCCTGCGGATTCTTGAACCGCAGCAGCCCGGCCTCCGGCAGCGGATTCACCGCGACGATGCGGGCGCCGCGCCGCTTGGCCTGCTCCAGCGCGGAGAGCTGGCGCGGATGGTTGCTCCCGGGGTTCTGGCCCACCAGGAAGATCAGGTCCGACTGGTGGAGGTCGTGCAGGCGGACGGTCCCCTTGCCGGTGCCGAGGGTTTCGTGCAGGGCGTAGCCGCTGGACTCGTGGCACATGTTGCTGCAGTCGGGCAGGTTGTTGGTGCCGAACGCCCTGGCGAAGAGCTGCAGCACGAACGCGGCCTCGTTACTGGCCCGGCCCGAGGTGTAGAAGACGGCCTCGTCGGGGGAGCCGAGCGAGGTCAGCTCCCGGGAGAGCAGCTCGAAGGCGTCGTCCCAGCCGATCGGCTCGTAGTGGTCGCGGCCCTCCCGCTTGACCATCGGCGCGGTGAGGCGGCCCTGCTGGTTCAGCCACAGGTCGGAACGCCGGGCCAGGTCCGACACCGGGTGCCGGCGGAAGAAGTCGGCGGTGACGCGGCGGGTCGTCGCCTCGTCGTTGATGTGCTTGGCGCCGTTCTCGCAGTACTCGTTGCGGTGCCGGTGACCCGGCGCGGGGTCGGCCCAGGCACAGCCGGGACAGTCGATGCCGCCCACCTGGTTCATGGTCAGCAGCGTCACTCCGGCCCGCCGCGGGGACGTCTGCTCGAGGGAGTACGTCAGCGCGTGCACCACCGCGGGCACTCCCGCCGCCCATCTCCTGGGCGGGGTCACATGGAGCGGGTCCTTCGGCTCGTCGTCCGGGCGCTTGTGCATCAGGTCACCTCTCGGTCTCCGGGACGCGGTCAGCCGACGGGCCAGGTGGGCACCCGGCACCTGGGCGGGTCCGGTTCGGCCTGCAGCACGCGTCCGTCGCGGATTTCCCCGCGCCAGGCCCCGCCCTCCTGCCCGAGCCCTTCGATGAACTCCTTGAAGTGCCGCAGCTCACGCCCGAGCACCCGGCTCGTGACCCCGGCCGGGCGGGGGACGAGGCGCGCGCGACCGCGCGCGGCGATCCGGATCCGCACGGTGACCGTGGTGGTGCCGGACATGGTGGGGCGGAACCACACCCCTCCCTGGTGGGAGGGACCTCGTCCCAGGCTGCGCCAGATCAGATGGGAGTCCGGCTGCTGCTCCAGGATCTCCGCCTCGAACTCGCGGCGCACCGGCCCGAAGCCGATGACCCAGCGGGTGATCGTGGGCCTGACCTGGTCGACCCGCTTCACCACGGTCATGAATCGCGGAAAGCTCTTGAACTGGGTCCACTGGTTGTAAACGGTGCGCACCGGGACCGCGATCTCTACCATCGCCTCAACAGTGTTCACGGGTCGCCCATCTTCCGGCGCCGCCGCCCCTCGGGGGAGGTACGGCGCTGACGGCGGCGCTGCTCGTAACAATGATCCGACCGCACCCGATGCGGTCTCCCGGGTGCTCGTCGAGCCGCGTGACCCTGGATTCATCGTAGGGCCGGGGAACTTCACGACTCCATCCACCGCAGTGCCGACCAGCGCAAATTCATGGTCAAGAGCGTCCGGCGCCGGGTGGCTGCGCCGGGGTTCGACCGGTGCCTCCCGCGTGGTTGCATGGGGTTCGCCCCGCCGTCGGTTACCTGTGCCCTTCCCGGCTCGTCATCACCGATGACGGAGCAGCTCCGAGGAGGGTCACCACGATGTCCGACACCAACCCCGCCGATCCGCTGGCCGAGGCGTTCGAGGCCGAGCGCGAGCGGCTGCGCGCGGTCGCCCACCGCATACTCGGATCGCACGCCGACGCCGAGGACGCGGTCCAGGAGGCCTGGCTGCGGCTCTCCCGTCAGGACGCGGAGACCATCCACAACCTCGCCGGCTGGCTGACCACGGTGGTCGGCCGGATCAGCCTCGACGTCCTGCGCTCGCGCCGGGCCCGCCCCGAGGCGTCCTACGACGACCGGCTGCCCCAGCTCATCGTGACGGCCGACGAAGGCCCCGCGCCGGAGGACGACGCGGCGCTCGCCGACTCGGTCGGGTTGGCGCTGCTCGTCGTCCTCGAGTCGCTCGGGCCGGGCGAGCGGCTGGCGTTCGTGCTGCACGACCTGTTCGCGGTGCCGTTCGACGAGATCGCCCAGATCCTCGGCAAGTCCACCGACGCGGCCAAGATGCTCGCCAGCCGCGCCCGCAGGAAGGTGCAGGCCGGCGAGCCCCCGGCGGTCGCCGGACGCGAGCAGCGGGAAGTGGTCCAGGCGTTCCTGGCTGCGGCCCGGCGCGGCGACTTCGAAGGGCTGCTGCGCGTGCTCGACCCCGATGTGAAGCTGACCGCGGACACCCCCGGCGGCGTGGTCGTCACGCTCGGCGCCACCGCGGTCGCCACCGGGGCGCGCCTGTCGGCCGGCGCGGCCGCGCGGGGACGGGCGGTGCTCGTCAACGGCCTGCCCGGACTGCTCTCCTGGCACGCGGACGGCAGCCCGGTCTCGCTCATCTCGTTCACCGTCGTGGACGGCAGGATCACCGGCATCGCGGTCGTCGCCAACCCGGCCACGCTCGCGTCGATGGACCTGCCGCTCCCGGCGTGAGCCGCCCGGCCGGGCGCCTCACCGCACCGGGATGCCCAGCTCGCGGCCCTGGTAGAAGCCCTCCCGCTCCTCGACGACGTAAGGGGCCATGGCCTGGCGCCGCCGGGTCTCGGCCTCGGACGTCCGCCAGGCGTCACAGGACGCCCGCGTGTTCCAGAACGACACCCCGGTGATCTCCAGCCCGTCCTCGGACCAGTACGCGTACGCCTGGCGCAGCCCCGGCGGGTACGGGTCGGGACGCCAGGCCCGTTCGAACTCCTCCAGCGCGCCCGGCTTGATCCGGCGCGTGGTCACCCAGACGAAGTGCTCCCTCATCGCAGCCTCCTCCGCAGCGCGGTGCAACAAACGCGATGCAACGCGGTTCGGCTTGATGACGCTCCTCATCTCCACGATAGGCCCCGTGGCGGACGCCCGCCGCCCGTGACCCCGTGGACTTCGTCGGCAGCTTGCGCACACTGTTCCGTTTGCGTACAATGTTCGCATCAAGAGAACGGCGTCCATCGAGGAGCGAGACAATGACAGAGCCCCTGGCGCCCCTGGCCGCCCTGCCGCAGGCCCGTCCGGTCGGCCGCCCCTTCGACCCCCCGTCCGAGCTGGCCGCGCTCCGAGCCGAGCAGCCGCTGCGGCGCCTGGTCTTCCCCGACGGTCACGTGGGCTGGCTGGCACTCAGTCACACCCTGGTCCGCGCGATCCTCGCCGACTCCCGCTTCAGCTCCCGCTACGAGCTGCTGCACTACCCGCTGGCCGACGTCGGCCGGATCCCGCCCGCGCCGCTGGGCGACCTGACCGGGATCGACGCGCCCGAGCACACCCGCTACCGCAAGCTGCTGACCGGCAAGTTCACCGTCCGCCGGATGAACCTGCTGGCCGAGCGGACCCAGGCCGTCACCATGGAGCACCTGGACGCCATGGAGGCCAAAGGCCCCGGCGCGGACCTGGTCCAGGCGTTCGCGTGGCCCGTGCCGGCGGTGATGATCTGCGAGCTGCTCGGCGTGCCCTACGCCGAGCGCGAACGGTTCCAGACCATGGCGGCCACGGTCGGCGCGGGTAGCACGGCGGAGGAGCAGTTCGCCGCCTACGACGAGCTGACCGACTACATTCGCGAGCTGGTGGCGCTCAAGCGCGCCCACCCCACCGACGACCTCCTCAGCGACCTGGCCGGCACGGAGCTGTCCGACGAGGAGCTGGCCGGGATCGGTGGCTTCCTGCTGGGCGCCGGGCTCGACACCACCGCCAACATGATCGCGCTGGGCACGTTCACGCTGCTCCGGCACCCCGCCCAGCTCGCCCTGCTGCGCGCCGACCCCGGCCTGGCCGCCAAGGCGGTGGAGGAGCTGATGCGCTACCTGGCCATCGCCCACACCGGCGCCAGGGCCGCGCTGGAGGACGTCGAGGTGGACGGCCAGGTGATCAGGGCCGGTGAGACCGTCGCGCTGTCGATCCAGGCGGCCAACCGCGACCCCCGGCGCTTCCCCGACCCCGACGTCCTCGACCTGCGCAGGGAGGCCACCGGCCACCTGGGCTTCGGCCACGGCATCCACCAGTGCCTCGGCCAGCAACTCGCCCGGGTGGAGCTGCGCGCGGCCCTGCCCGCCCTGGTCACCCGGTTCCCCGCGCTCCGCCTGGCCGTGGCGCCCGAGGAGGTGCCCGCGCGCGACGGTACCGACATCCACGGCGTGCACCGCCTCCCGGTGACCTGGTGAGCGCACGCCGCCCACCGGGCGCGGTTTCCCGAGGCCGCCGGGCCGGCCGGGCGTCTAGTGCCGGGCGGCGGCGCTTTCGTCCATGCGGTCCCACTCGGCCTGGGCGCGCCGGTGCCAGCGGTTGCGCAGGTCGTGGAAGACGGTCGCGGCCTGCGGGCCGGGCCAGCCGTGGTCGAGCAGCTCGGCGGGCAGGTCGGGATCGAGGAACGGGAAGTGCCGCCATTCCTGGATGAGCAGCACCTGGTTGACGAACGCCTCCCGCCCGGACGCGACCGCGAGACCCTCGAAGCGCTCGATGAAGGCGAGGTAGCGCTTCTCGACGTCGTCGAGGTCCCACGCGGCGTTGATCAGCTTGGCGGTGTCGCCGATGGCGGCCGAGGGGCCGGTCCAGGCGTAGGCGCGGTCGGTGAGGTCGAGCTCTCGGACGACGTCGCGGACCATCGGCTCTTTGGAGGCGTCGGGGATGACCCAGAGGGCGGGGGCGGGCGAGCCGAGCCCCAGCCAGGTGAGCTTCGTACGCAGGCGGTGCCGCAACTTCCGCTGCGTCTCCGGCACGCCCGCGGTCAGGACCAGCCAGCGGCCGTCCCACACGTGCGGCCTGCGCATGAAGCCGTAGATGCGTTCTGTGCCCTCGCGCAGCAGGCGGTCTCCGGCCCGGGTGAGGCTCCACCGCACCTTGCGGCCGTGCCGTTCGGATTCGAGCAACCCCTCGGCGGCGGTGCGCGACAGGGCCTGGCGGGCGGACTTCTCCTCGATGCCGAGCGCGCCGAGCGCGTCGACCAGGGTGCCGGTCCAGACCTCGCCCCTGCGGGGCAGCACGAACTCGCCGAGGACCGTCAGCAGGAGCGACCGGGCGCTGGACGACGTCTTCCCGCCCGGGCGCTGCGCAGGCTCGGCCGTCGGACCGCTCTCCGTGCGCGTGCCGGGCGCCGCCACGTCTGCTCTCCCGCCGTTCGACACTTTCGTGACGGGCATTCTGCCAGCCCTGGCCCGCCCGGGCGTAATCCGCTCCGGGCCCCTGGCCCGCCCGCGTCAGGACGGGGTCGCGGCCGCGGGCAGGTGCAGGACGAGCCGGGCGCCCGCGGGGCTGTCGTCGATCTGCAGGGTGCCGCCGTGGGCCTGGGCGATCTGCCGGGCGGTCGGCAGGCCCAGCCCGGTGCCTCCCGCGTGTCTGTCGCGGGCGGTGTCCAGCCGGGAGAAGCGCTGGAAGACCAGTTCGCGCTTGTCCGGGTCGATGCCAGGACCGTCGTCGGTCACCTCCAGCACCGCGATGCCGTGGGGGAAGCGGCCGGGGTCGCGCTTGGGGCGCGGTTCGTGCCGGACGTGGAAGGTGATCGTGGTGGCGGCGTGCCGTTCGGCGTTGTCGATCAGGCTGGTGAGCAGGCGGGACAGCTTGACGCGGTCGCCGATGACCCGCACGCCGGGTTCGAGCGTGTACTCGTATTTCTTGTCCGGTTTGGGGCGCCGTTCGCACTCCTCCGACACGAACGCGGCCAGGTCGATCGGCTCGCCCTCGACCGGCCGGCCCGCCTCCAGGCGTTCGATGGTGAGCAGGTCGCCCACGATCGCCTCCAGCCGGTCCACGCTGCGCAGCACGGTGTTGCTCAGCGTGGACACGCTGGTGTCGGCGGGCGCGTACAGGGCGTCCTCGACCTCGGCGCGGATGGCGGCGATGGGGGTGCGTAGTTCGTGTGAGGCGTCTGTGGTGAACTGCCGCTGCTGTTGCATCGCGGCCTGCAGGCGCGCCAGTGTGCGGTTGGCGGTGCTGGCCAGGTCGTGGATCTCGTCCTGGGTGGGCGGGAGCGGGACCCGGCGCTCGGGGCAGGTGTCGGTGATCTGGTCGAGTTCCGAGCGGATGGCGCTCACCGGCCGGAGCGAGGAGGTGACGATCCGGTGGCCGAGGAGGGTGATCGCGGCGGCCAGGGCGGTCGCGGTGCCGATCACGGCCGCGGCCAGCCAGGGCATGACGTACGGAGGGACCGTGGGGGAGGAGCTGTAGACGGACCAGTCCTCGCCCGCCCGGTAGACCTGCTGCGCGACCACGAGGTTGCACGAGCCGGGAGCGAAGACCCCGCCGCAGACGACCTCGGTGGACAGGCCCTTGTGGTCGGGGATGAGCCCGGCCATGACGGGCTTGCCGCGTAGCGCGGGCGTCGCGGCGATGACGTGCCCTCGCGCGTCGACGATCTGCACGTTGCGGTCCGGGTGCTTCACCAGCGGCGTGGTGACGTCGTTGTACGCCACCTCCTGCGCCACGCGACTACCGGCCGAGGCGAGTTCGACCGTCAAGTTCCCGGTGGCGTACCGGTGGATCGCGAGCATGACGGCGGTGGCCAGGAGCCCGGACAGCAAGGCGGCCACGGCACCGGTGAACAGTGTCATGCGAGTCGTGATCGACCAACGTCGCTGAGTCTTCATATGGCAACCCCTTCACCCAGTCGAGCACGCGGGGAGTAGCCGGATGTGCACCTCGGGTTCGGGTGACGGCATGGAAGCTGCCAAGGTCTCGTCAAGCCCCGGAGTCGGACGTCATGACTCCTTCATCGGCGCCCGCGCACCGGCCCCGACGTGTCGCGGACCAGCAGTTCCACCGGCAGGTACCGGGGCTCGGTGTCGTGCCCGTCCGCCATGAGGAGTTCGAGCATCTCGCCCGCCCGCCGCCCGAGCGCGTCGCGCGCGACCGACACCGTCGTCAGCGTCGCGAGCCCGAACCAGTCGAGCGACAGGTCGTCGAAGCCCACCACCGAGACCTCTCCCGGGACGTCCACCCCCAGGTCCGCAACCGCGCCAGCGCCCCCTGGGCGACGAGGTCGTTGTAGGTGACGATGGCGGCCGCCCCGCTCTCCACCCCGGCAGGCGCGTCGGCGACGGAACGCGCTGCCGAAGATTGCCCCTCCCGAGAGCTTGTCGATCCGTTCACGGGGCACGTCACTGGCGCATTCGGACATAACCGGAAGGGTTTCGCGAACGTTCACGACTCCATCACGCCTCCGCCGCACCACAGGTGCCGCCAGACCTCTAGCGTCACAGCGTCATTTGGACCCGACAAGCGGAGTCTCCCGTGAATCCTCGCCACGCCCTGGTAGGTCTGGCCCCCGTCCTGGCCCCCGTCCTGGTCTCCGTGTTGGCGCTCGCCGCGCCGGCGGCCGCCCACGCCTCGACGGCCGACGACCCCGGTGTCCGGCCGCAGAAGACCCATTTCGACCTGCAGGCCCACCGGGGCGGCATCGGCATGACGACCGAGGAGTCGCCGGAGGGCTTCGCCAAGGCCCTGCGCCTCGGCGTCAGCACCCTTGAGCTGGACACCCACGTCACCAAGGACGAGAAGGTCGTGGTCAACCACGACCGGCAGATCAGCGCGCAGAAGTGCCGCGACACCGGGCCGGTTGTGCCCGGGGACCCGATGTACCCGTACGTCGGCAAGTTCATCAAGGACCTGACCCTGGCGCAGCTCAAGACCATGGACTGCGGATACCAGCAACTGCCCGGCTTCCCCGAGCAGGAGGTGATCAGTGGCTTCCGGATGGTCGAGCTCAAGGACGTGCTGAACCTCGTCAAGCGCTTCAACGCCAAGCAGGTCAAGCTGAACATCGAGACCAAGGTCGAGGCCGGTGCGCCGGAGCAGACCGCGCCGCGCGAGCTGTTCGTCCGGCGGGTGTTCGAGGAGATCCGCGCCTCCGGGATCGAGCGCCAGGTCACCATCCAGTCCTTCGACTGGGGCGCGCTCAACGAGATGCACCGCCTCGCGCCGAAGTGGCCGCTGGTGGCGCTGACCAACTACGACTTCCTCCAGGTGGGCAAGCCGGGCGCGTCCCCGTGGCTCGGCGGGATCGACGCCGACGACTTCGGCGGCGACTTCGTCAAGGCCGCCGCGACCATCCCGGGTGTCACGACCCTGTCCCCGGTGTACGGCTTCCCGCAGAACGGGAAGATCAGCGACCCGAACTTCCGCTTCTACGTCAGCGAGACCATGGTGTCCGACGCGCACGCGCTGGGCCTGAAGGTCGTCCCGTGGACGTGCGACGACCCGGCCACCATCGAGGCCCTCATGGACATGGGCATCGACGGCATCATCACCGACTACCCGAACCAGGTGCGGGAGATCATGGCCGAGCGCGGCATGCGCCTGCCGAAGTCCTACCGGGGACGCTGACCTTCCGCGCCCCGCGTGAAAGCCCAGGCGGGATTCGCCTGGGCTTTCGACGTCCCCCGGCAGCGGCCACACCGAACGGCGGATGAATGCGCCGCCGTACCGGTTCACCTGCGCTTCGATAATCGCCCGGGAGAAGGCGCCGCTTGATGAGAGAGCGCTCTCTTGACAGCGGCACTGATATTGCCGGAAGGTTTCCGTAAAGCTACATCCTTAAATCGGATGAGGTGCCGAATGGTTCACACCCCCCAAACCAGAAGGTTGCTCTCCATCGCCGCCGCCCTCGTCGCGGTGCTCGCCTTGCTCGTCCCGACGGCCGGCACCGCCAGCGCCGCCCCCGCGCCCGGCCCCCTGGTCTGGTCGGACGAGTTCAACGGAGCCGCGGGCACCGCCGTCGACCAGTCGAAGTGGCGCTTCGACATCGGCGGCAGCGGCTGGGGCAACAACGAGCAGCAGTACTACACCAACAGCACCCGCAACGCCGCCATGGACGGCGCGGGCAACCTGGTCATCACCGCCCGCCGGGAGAACCCGGCGGGCTACCAGTGCCACTACGGCACCTGCCAGTACACCTCCGCCCGGCTGCTCACCGCGGCCACCTTCACGCGGGCCTACGGGCGGTTCGAGGCGCGCATGAAGATCCCGCGCGGCCAGGGCATCTGGCCGGCCTTCTGGATGCTCGGCAACGACATCGGCTCGGTGGGCTGGCCCAACAGCGGCGAGATCGACATCATGGAGAACATCGGCCGCGAGCCCAGCACCGTCCACGGCACCATTCACGGCCCCGGCTACTCGGGCGGGGCGGGCATCGGCGCGGGCTACTCGATCGGCGGCGCGTTCGCCGACGCGTTCCACACCTTCTCCGTCGACTGGTCGCCCAACCTGATCGTCTGGTACGTCGACGGCAACGAGTACCAGCGCCGCACCCCGGCCGACCTCGGCGGCAACCGCTGGGTCTTCGACCACCCGTTCTTCATGATCATGAACGTGGCGGTCGGCGGCTACTGGCCCGGCTACCCCGACGGCTCCACCACCTTCCCGCAGAGCCTGACCGTCGACTACGTCCGCGTCTACGCCCCGCCCACCGGCGGCACCGGCGGTCAGATCACCGGCATCGGCGGCAAGTGCGTCGACGTGGCGGGCGCCGCCACCGCCAACGGCACCGCCGTCCAGCTCTGGGACTGCAACGGCAGCGGCGCCCAGAGCTGGACGTGGAACGCCGACGGCTCGGTCCGCGCGCTCGGCAAGTGCATGGACGTCGCCGCCGGTTCCACGGCCAACGGCGCACAGGTGCAGCTCTACGACTGCAACGGCAGCGGCGCCCAGCGATGGACCTACAACTCGGGCACCGGCCAGATCGTCAACCCCCAGGCCAACAAGTGCCTCGACGCGACCGGCGTCAGCTCGGCCAACGGCACCCGGCTGCAGATCTGGGACTGCGGCGGCGGTGCCAACCAGCGCTGGACCCGCGTCTGACACCCGTACCCACCGAAACCGGCGGGCCCTTCCTGAAGTGGAGGGCCCGCCGGGCGGGTGACGACTTCTCATTCGCGAGAACGCGCTCTCCCAAGCTCTTTTCGGCCCACCTTTGGACGCAGGAAATCGGGTAAAAGGAACGGCCATTTGACGCCGTCCAGGCCGGGAAATGGCCACGTCGGCTCCTCCGTCGTTACCCCGGAACACGCAAGACTGTGACCGAACCGGAATTCGGCGTCCGGTGCGACACGACTACGCTTCACCTGCTGTTCGCCTTCGGCTGCGAAGGTGTCGCCGGCGCACGACGTCGGCGTCGGTGAGGAGGGTGATCGCGTGGCCCAGCCCGGTACGGCCCCCGCCCCGGGGCGGACTCCCGCGTGGCGGTACGCCGTCGGGATGTTCGGCACCTCCATCCCGATCAACATGATCAAGGGATCGATGATCCTCTACTACGTCGACATCCTCGGACTCGACGTACGCGCCTACGGCGTGGTCATGGTGGTGTACGCGGTCATCGACGCCATCGACAACCCGGTGCTCGGCCACCTCTCCGACCGCACCAGAACCCGCTTCGGCCGACGCCGTCCGTGGCTGCTCGTCGGCGCGCCGATGCTCGCGGCCTGCATGATCGCGTTCTTCTCCGCGCCGACCTCGCTGGAGGGCATGGGCCTCGTGCTCTGGTTCGCGGTGTTCGCGATCCTGTGCGAGGCTTTCGACTCGATGCTCAACGCGAACTACGGCGCGCTGCTGCCCGAGCTGTTCCCGCGCGAGCGCGACCGCGCAGTGGCCAACAGCCTGCGTCAGGGCTTCCAGCTCGTGGCGCTCGTCATCTCCCTCGCGGTCACCCCCGTGCTCACCACGGGCGTGTTCGGCAGCGAGGAGTCCACCGGGGGCTTCCAGATCACCGCGATCGTCTACGGCGTGATCGCGCTCGTCGTGATCGTGTTCATGGCGCTCAGCGCGCGCGAGAGCCCCCGCTACTCCACGCGCGAGCGCCCGCTGCTGCTGCGCAGCGTGTGGTCGATCGTGCGCAACCCGCTGTTCTGGACGGTCGGGCTCACCGGCGCCTGCTACGGGATCGCCATGGCGCTCGTGCTCTCGGGCATCCAGCTCTACGTGCGCTACTCGCTCGGACTCCCGGTCGGGAACGCCCTCTACCTCCAGGGCATCGTCATCCTCGTCTCGGCGGGCGGCCTCGTGGTGTGGACGCGTATCGTCGCGCGCCGGGGCGCGTTATGGACCTGGCGGCTCGCCTTCGCGATCCTCGCGGTCAGCTTCGCGGCCCTGTTCTTCGCCACCGACCTCGTCACCGCGATCGCCGCGGGGGTGGTCGTCGGGGCCGGGTGGTCGGGCATGCTCGCCACGAACGACCTCATCGTCGCACGCGTCCTGGACGCCGACGCGGCGCGCAACGGTGAGCACCGGGAAGGGCTCTTCCTGTCCGCGTTCGGGTTCTTCACCCGGCTCAACGGGATCGTGACCGGGCTGGCGCTCACCTCGCTGGGCGTGTTCTTCGGCTACAACTCGGGCGCCGACGCCGGGGCCGACCCCGGGCTCGCGTTCCGGGTGTATCTGTGCGTGTATCCGTTCGCGCTGACGGCGATCGGCGCGCTCGCGGCGCGGCTGATCTCCGTCCCGATCGAGACGCCGCCCGAGGCGGCCGAGCCGGTCGAGCCGCCACCCCCAGGCCCCACGGACGAGCCCGCGGCCGTGGAGAGCCCCCGATGACCCGCCGCGTCGTGATCACCGCCGACGACCTCGGCCGCGAACCGGGAACGACCGACGTCATCGTCTCCCTGCTCGCCGAGGGACACGTCACCGCGACCACGCTCATCTGCGTCTCGCCCGTCGCGGAGCGGGCCGCGCGCCTGGTCGGGGAGTTGGGCGTGCTGCCACGGCTGCACGTGACGCTCACCAGCGAGCGCGGGCTCCCGCGCTGGCGGCCCCTCGACGGCGCGGCCAGCCTCGTCGATCCGGACGGGACGCTCACCGACGACCCCATGACACTCGGCGCCCGCGGCGAGGCCCACGACGTCATCGGGGAGGCCGAGGCGCAGCTCGGCTGGATGCGCGAGCGGGGCCCCGTCCCCGAGGCCGCCGACTCCCACGCCGGCACCCTCTACGGACTACACGGCAGATCGTGGCTGGCCGAGGCGCTGCACTGGTGCGCACGCCACAGCCTCGCCTTCCGGCTGCCCCGTGACCCTGAGCCCTACATCGGCGGGCCGCTCCCGCCACAGCTCGCGGCGGCGCACGCGCAGGCCGTCGCCCTCGCCGACGCGCTCGGCGTGTCCCTCCCGCAGACGATCGCGACCAACCGGCGCGGCGCACACGACCTGGGCTCGTACGAGCACCTGCGCGACGACTACCTGCGGCGGCTCGCGGCCCTTCCCGAGGGCACGAGCGAGCTGTTCCTGCACCCGTCCAGCGAGGACGCGGTCAGAGGGCCGGACGGCATCGTCCGGGTCTGGGAGACGCGGCTCCTGCGCGACCCGGTGTGGCACCGGGCCCTGGAGAGCGAGGGCGTCGAGACCGTCGCGGGCTGGTGGACCTGACCCGCGACCCGCGACCCGCGACGCGAACCCGGTGGCCGGTTCAGCCGAAGCCGGCGCGCGGCGCGCTGGTGCCCTGGGGCACGCGGGCCGGTCCTGACGCGCTGGGGCGTATATCGAAGTCGAAGATCGCGGTCGGCAGGTAGACGGTCGCGCAGGAGTTGGGGATGTCCACGACCCCCGACAGCCTGCCCTCGATCGGCGCGGCCCCGAGCAGCAGGTACGCCTGTTCAGGGCGGTAGCCGAACGTCGTCAGGTAGTCGATCGCGTGCAGGCAGGCGCGCTGGTAGGCCAGTTGCGAGTCGAGGTAGCGCTGCTCGCCGTCCAGCGTGACGGACGTCCCGGAGAACGCGAGCCACTCGCTGTACTGGGGCGCGGTGCGGCCCGGCATGAAGATGGTGTTCTCGCCGACGCCGTACGTCTGCATGCCGCCCTTGATGAGGTCGACGTGCAGGTCGATGAAGCCGCCCATCTCGATGGCGCCGCAGAAGGTGATCTCGCCGTCGCCCTGGGAGAAGTGCAGGTCGCCGACCGACAGGTTCGCGCCGGGGACGTACACCGGGTAGAAGACGCGCGAGCCCTTGGTGAGGTTCTTGATGTCCTGGTTGCCGCCGTTCTCCCGGGGCGGCGCGGTACGCGCGGCCTCGCCCGCGACCCGGTCGAAGTCGGCGGCGGGCACCGACCCGAGCACGGCGTCGCGCGGCTCGGGCGGCAGGGCCAGCGGCGGCACCCGCCGCGGGTCGGTGGCGATCAGCGCCCCCTCCCGCGCGTTCCATCTCGCCAGCAGCTCCGCCGACGGCGCGGTGCCCATGAGCCCGGGATGGGTGATGCCGGTGAACGACACCGCGGGGATGTGGCGTGACGTGGCCGTCTGACCGGAGAAGTCCCAGATCGCCTTGTACGCGTCGGGGAACTGCTCGGTGAGGAACCCGCCACCGTTCCTGGTCGGGAAGATCCCGGTGTAACCCCAGCCCTGGCCGGCCAGCGGGCCGCTGTCCTCCTGGGGGATGGGGCCCAGGTCGAGGATGTCCACGATCAGCAGGTCACCCGGCTGCGCCCCCTCGACCGCGAACGGGCCGCTGAGCGCGTGCACCGTCGTCAGCGGGGCGTCACGGATGTCCTCGGCGGAGTCGTCGTTGTGGATCGCGCCGTCGAACCACTCCCGGCAGTGGACCCGGAAGCTGTCGCCGGGCCTGACCCTGGCCACCGACGGGATCTCGGGGTGCCAGCGGTTGTGACCGAGCTTGGCCTGGTCGGTGAACCGCTTGGTCGAGTCGAGCGGGAAGATCAGCTCTGGCACGGCTGGAATCCTTTCTGCACGGTCGCGTTCGTGGTCACCGGCACAATCACGGTCACAATCACGGTCACAGGCGCGGTCGCGGGCGCGGTCACGGGCGCGGCAGGCGGCTGGTGGCGGGATGGACGGCCACGGGGCCCGCGGCACGGCGTCGTGGCAGGGACGTGACGACCTCGGGCTCGGCGGCGCTGCGCTCCGCGCGCCGGATCTGAGCCGACACGGCCGACGGAGTACGCGTCAGCATGGGCGCCGAGAACACCCGGACCGCGGCCGCCCCGCAGTCGGGGCACGCCACCGCCCCGGGTGCGGTGCCGATCGGAAAAGTGACCCCGATCTCCCGGCAGTGCGGACAGCGATAGGCGTACATCGCCATGGCGGGCGCCCTTCGAGCGAGTTCGAAACCAGGCATCCCCGGGCCACGCCCGCCCTCTCTGCCGGCGGGACCTCGGGAAACAGTCGTCAGAGTCGGATGTATCCGCAATTCGACGTGTGCAGGGAATGCAATCGATCTCGCTTCCGCCAAACTTGCCCGCGCTGTAAGTCGGATCACCTCGCCCCGGGGCAAAACCCCAGCAAAACGGGGCTTCCCCCAGCACCCGGCGGCCGTGGCGCGGGCGGCCGGACGGCACGCGGCCCGAGCCGGGCCCGGCGCCACGCGCCGTGACGCGGGTCACATCGCGGGGCCGTCCCCTCGCCGCCGAGCTGTTCGTGGTGGGGGTGTACCACCCGAACACGACAAGGGGACCAGCATGGACGCCCGTTTGAACTACGCCGCCAACCTGGTAGGCACCAAGGCCGTGAAGCACATCGTCTCGGCGAGCAGGGCGGTGGCGGACTCGTCCCTACCGGCCGCGACGCGCGAACTGGTGCAGCTCCGCGTCAGCCAGATCAACGGCTGCGCCGTCTGCGTCGACCAGCACACCAAGGACGCCGCGCACGCGGGGGAGACCCCGGTGCGGCTCAACCTGGTGGCGGCCTGGCGGGAGGCGAAGGTCTTCACCGAGGCCGAGCGGGCCGCGCTGGAGCTGGCCGAGGAGGGCACCCGTACCGCCGACGGCGCCGGGGGCGTCAGCGACGAGGTCTGGGCGAACGCCGCCGAGCACTACGACGAGGACCAGCTCACCGCCCTCGTGTGCCTCGTCGCCGTCATGAACACCTGGAACCGTCTGAACGTCATCACCCAGCAGCCCGCCGGCGACTACACACCCGGCCAGTGGGGCTGACCGCCACCCCGGCCGTGGCGACACCCCCCGTGCCGCTCGGCTCGCCCAGGAGCTGTCCGCCGACGGCGTGACCACCCACGTGAACACCGCCGATCTCGACAGGACCGGCACCGGCCCCGGCGGGTCTCCTGGACGGATGACGGCCTCCGGCCATCGAGGGCCGACCATCGGGGTGCGGCCGGAGGCGGGGCGGAGCTGTCGTGACGCCCGCCGATGATCGAGGATGGCATCGAGCGAGCCGTTCGGCGTCGTCGCCGGGCGCGGCCAGGGAGGATGGGCGATGGACACGACGTTCTGGGACGAGGCGGACCGCGTTCTGATCCGTTACGGAGTCGACTTCACCCCGAGGGTCATCGAACGGGCCCACGGCGCGTACGTCTACGACCGCCAGGGCACGCCGATCCTCGACTTCACCTCTGGGCAGATGAGCGCCATCCTCGGGCACGCGCACCCGGACATCGTGGCGACGGTGTCGTCGGCGGTGGCGTCGCTCGACCACCTCTACAGCGGCATGCTCAGCGCCCCGGTGCTGGAGCTGGCGGGCCGGCTCACCGCGACCCTGCCCGCCACGCTGGGCAAGATGCTGCTGCTCACCACGGGCGCCGAGGCGAACGAGGCCGCGATCAAGATGGCCAAGCTGTGCACGGGCAGGTATGAGATCGTCTCGTTCGACCGCTCCTGGCACGGCATGACCCAGGGGGCGGCCGCCGCGACGTTCTCGGCCGGGCGGCGCGGCTACGGTCCGCCCGCACCGGGGAACCTCGCGCTGCCTTCGCCGAACGCCTACCGTTCGCCGTTCCGGCGCCCCGACGGTTCGTACGACTGGGAGGCCGAGCTGGCCTACGGCTTCGCCCTGGTCGACCGGCAGTCCGCCGGAAGTCTGGCCGCCTGCCTGGTCGAGCCCGTCCTGTCCTCGGGCGGGATCATCGACCCGCCGCCCGGCTACCTGCGCCGCCTCAAGGAGATGTGCGAGGAACGCGGGATGCTGCTCATCCTCGACGAGGCGCAGACCGGTCTCGGCCGCACCGGCACGATGTACGCGTTCGAGCGCGACGGCGTCACCCCCGACGTCCTGACGCTCTCCAAGACCCTCGGAGCCGGGCTGCCCGTGGCGGCCGTCGTCACCACCGCCGAGATCGAGCAGGTCTGCCACGAGCGGGGGTTCCTCTTCTACACCACGCACGTCTCCGACCCGCTGGCCGCCTCCGTCGCGCTGACCGTCCTCGACGTCATCGAACGGGACGGCCTCGTCGAGCGCGCCGCGCGGCTGGGCGCCCGGCTCACCGAGCGGCTGTTGGCGCTTCGCGACGCCTACGAGGTCGTCGGCGACGTCCGCGGCCGTGGCCTGCTGCAGGGCGTCGAGCTGGTCCAGGACAAGAAGAGCAAGGCGCCCGCCGACGCGCTGGGCAAGGCGGTCACCTCGGCCTGTCTCGAACGGGGGCTGCACATGAACATCGTCCAGCTCCCCGGGATGGGCGGGATCTTCCGCATCGCCCCGCCCCTCACGATCGGCGAGGACGAGCTCCACACCGGCGTGGACCTCCTCGAGGCGTCACTGAAGGCCGTGCTCGACGCCGCCGCCCGGTGAGGGCCGCGTCCCAGGGCGGACCGATCGATCGGCGATCGGGGGTCAGCTCCCCTATAGGACAAGTCTCATATGGGAGCTAGCCTATAGGGGTGTCTTTACGTCATGCGATCCTCGGCCTGCTGGCCGTACGGCCGATGAGCGGCTACGAGTTGAAGAAGACCATCGACGAGAGCGTCGGGCACTTCTGGACCGCCGACCAGTCGCAGATCTACCGCACGCTGTCGGGGCTGGTCGACGACGGCTTGGCCGTGCGGCGTACGGTCGTCCAGGACGATCGGCCCAACCTGCACCTCCACGCGGTGACGGACGGTGGGCTGGCGGAGCTGGACCGGTGGCTCGCGTCCGGCCTGCGCACCCCTCCGGTGCGCGAGCCGTTCCTCGCGCGCCTGTTCTTCGCCGACAGGCTGCCGGTGGACGAGATACGGAAGCTGGTGCGGGCCAGGCGGCGCGAGACCGGCGAGTTGCTGGCCGCGCTGGAGGCCATCGCCGTCCCCGAGCCCTCCGGCGACCTCGGCCAGGTCCTTCGCCTGGCCACCCTGGCCAACGGCGTCGCCCACGCCCGCGCCGAACTCGACTGGCTCGACACCGTCGAACGACAGCTCGACCGGACCGGCCGGTGAACGGCCCGTCCCGCGCGGGCGAGCTCGACCGGATCGCGGCCCGCTTCTCCGCCAAGCCGACGACCTCGGCGCTGAGCGTCGCCATCGAGCGACCGGCCACCGGGTTCGCCTGGAGCCACGGCGACACCGCCAGGCCGTACTTCTTCGCCAGCGTCACCAAGCTCCACACCACATCCGTGATCATGCAGCTCTGCCACGAGCGCGCGCTCACCCTCGGCACGCGCGTCGCGGACCTGCTCGGCGACGACCTGCTGCGCGGCCTGAACACCTACGACGGCCACGACCACGGCGGCGCCATCACGGTCCACGACCTGCTCGCGCACACCTCGGGATCCCCGACTACTTCGAGCGGAAGCGCCCCGGCGGAGGCAGCCTGTCGGCGGACCTGCCGCACGCGGACCGCGCCTGGACCTTCGACGACGCCATCGAGGTGGCCCGCTCGCTGACCAGCGGGTTCGCGCCCGGCACGCCGGGCAGGGCGCACTATTCCGACACCAACTACCAGCTCCTGGGCCGGGTCATCGAGGTGGTCACCGGCGGCGACTACGAGCAGGCCGTCCGCCGCCGGATCGCCGAACCGCTCGGGCTGCGCGACACCTGGCTGTTCACCCCGGAGACGCGCGGGCGCTACGACGAGGTCGCGCCCCTCCTGAACGGCCGCGCCCCCTTACGCCTGCCGGACGCCATGGCCTCGGCCGGTCCGGACGGCGGCCTGGTGTCGACCGCCGCCGACGGGCTGCGGTTCCTGCGCGCCTTTCTCGGCGGCGAGCTGTTCCCGGCCTCCTACCTGGAGCGGATGACGTCCACCTGGAACCGGATCTTCTCCCCGATCGAGTACGGCATCGGGATCATGCGGTTCGCACCCCCTCGGTGGTACTCGCCGCTCGCCCCCGTGCCGCCCCTGATCGGGCACTCCGGAGCGTCCGGAGCGGTGTTGTTCCACGCCCCGGACCACGACCTGTTCATCTCCGGCACGGTCAACCAGTTCCGGCACCGCAGCCTGCCGTACCATCTCATGCTCCGGCTGATCGGGCGGCTCGTGTGAGAGCGCGCGTACCGGACCTGGATGTGTTCGCGGCGACTTCTGCGTGCTGTTCTGCATGGCCTGGGCGTGTCCGCACGGCTTGGATGGAGGGCACGGGGACGGGCGTCGGGCCCGTTCATCCAGGTCAGGAGTGAGCATGACGGCTATCAGGAACATCGTGCTCGTGCACGGTGGCTTCGTGGACGGGTCCGGCTGGCAGGGCGTCTACGACGAGCTGGCCAGGGACGGCTTCCACGTCCGCGTCGTGCAGAACCCGACGCTGTCGCTGGAGGGCGACGTCGCCGCGACCCGTCAGGTGCTCGACGCCCTCGACGGCCCGGCCGTCCTCGTCGGCCACTCCTACGGCGGGGTGGTCATCAGCGAGGCCGGTACGCACCCCAATGTGGCGGCGCTCGCCTACATCGCCGCGTTCGCGCCGGACAAGGGCGAGTCGGTCAGCACGCTGATCGCCGACCCGCCGCCCGGGGCGCCGGTGCCGCCCATCCTGCCGCCGCGCGAGGGCTTCCTCTTCCTCGACCGGGACAAGTTCCACGAGTCGTTCGCCGCCGACCTGCCCGCGCCGCTGGCCGCGTTCATGGCCGACGCGCAGGTCCCCTGGGGCGTGGACGCGCTCGGCGGGGCGGTCACCGAGCCGGCCTGGCGGCACAGGCCGAGCTGGTACCTGGTGGCCACCGAGGACCGCATGATCCCGCCGCCCGCCCAGCGGAGCATGGCCGAGCGGGCCGGAGCGTCCGTCGTGGAGGCCATCGGCAGCCACGCCGTCTACGTCTCACAGCCCGCCGCGGTCGCCGGCCTCATCCGCCAGGCCGCCGCCTGAGCTTTGCACGCCCGGTGGCCCGCGCCTGAGCCCACCGCGCCTGGACGCTCAGCTCCAGGTCAGGTTGATCGTGCGTTCGAAGTTGACGTATCCCGCGCGCCGGAAGGCGTTCGCCATGGGGGTGTTGCCCACATCCGTGGCGGCCCGGATGCGCGGGACGTCGTGCGCGCTGAGGATCCGGGTGCCTTCGGCGAGGATGTCGTCGATGTAGCCGTTGCCCCGGTGCGCGGGCAGGACGGCGAGGTAGCCGATGACGGGGTTGTAGTCGTTGTGGCCCGGGGCGACGAACCCGACCGGCTCACCGTCCGGCAGCGTCGCGATCCGCCACCAGTCGCGCGGGCTCCGGTAGTGCGCGAGTTCGCGCTCGAAGTGTCTGACGGCGGCCTCGCGGGGAGGCATCCGGGCCAGGTCTTCGCGGCTGTGCGCGTCGAGCGTCCCGTCCAGCACCTGGGTCATCAGGGAGAGCAGCTCTTCGACGTCGCCCACCGGCCGGAACGCCAGACGTCCGCTCGGCTCGCGGATCGGAGTCCCTGGACGCCACTCCAGACGCAGCCGCTCGACCAGCGGACGTGCGCCGATGCGGGCCAATGCGGCCGTGAGGTCCTGGACGCTTCGCCTGGCTTCCTCGGTCTCGCGCCAGTCGGGCGGGACGAGGCGGAGGTATTCGGGAGGACGGGTGCCCACGGGGACCACTTCGGCCAGGGCGGTCCGCAGCAGCCGCTCGCCGAGGTCCACGCGGTCGCGTTCGGTCGTGCCGTCGTCGACGTCGAAAACGTCCAGCAGGAAGGGCGCGTCGTCACCGGCCCGGCCCCACCAGGCGGCCCTGGCCAGCAGGCGGTCGCCGTGGAGGGCGACCCACATCCATCGCGGCCGGCGGCGCCCCGCCGTCAGGTCGTCGGCCAGCTCCTCGTTGAGGACGTAGGGCAGCCGGCAGAACAGGTCGAGTTCGTCGTGCCCGGTGATCGGGCGGATGGTCAGGTTGTCTTGCACGGTCAAGCACGCTCCGAAGTGAAGGCGCCTGTCCGCTCCGGGGTCAGACGTGGTCCGCGCCCCGGGAGGACACAAGCGCGATGATCATGGGAACCATGGGCTTATCCCTCCTCTCGGTCTCGTGACCCTTGTCGTCGAGGGTCTCGGCCCCAGAGATCTATCCGACTACCGGGCCCCGGCGCAAACCATTTTCACGACCCTCGCTGGCCCAAGATGATCATTAAGCCATGGGCTACATCGTTTGGCCGCCGGGCCCGGATGGCATGGACTTCATCACGTGACGCGCGCGGTCATTCGGTCATGGCAGCACGAGCGGAATGAGGAAAGACATGGAGGGCTTCGACCCGCGGACGAGCTTCGGGTACGAGGTGTCCAAGCGTTACGACGCCGAGGACACCCGAGGTGACGAGGAGCGGACGGTCGCGTTCCTCGCCGGGCTCGCGGGCGGGCGCGACGCGCTGGAGCTCGCGGTGGGCACCGGCCGCATCGCACTGCCGCTGACGAGGGCCGGGGTGCGCGTGGACGGCATCGAGCTGTCGCCCGACATGGTGGACCGGATGCGCGAGAAGCCGGACGGCGACCAGATCCAGGTGACCATGGGCGACATGTCCCGCGTCACCACCGGGCGCACCTACGGGCTGGTCTATCTGGTGTACAACACGATCGGCAATCTGCTCAGCCAGGACGACCAGGTCCGCTGCTTCGAGAACGCCGCTCGGCACCTGGACGACGAGGGGGTGTTCGTCCTCGAGTGCCGGGTGCCGACCGCCCCTGCGCGCCCCGGCCACCAGTTCGTCGACGTCGAGCGGGTCGGTGTCGACCACGTCGGCCTGGACGTCTGCCGCTACGACCCCGTGACCCAGGTGCTCGACGAGAATCACGTGCGACTCAGCGCCCAGGGCATCGTCTTCAGCCCCATCAGGCTCCGTCTGGCCCATCCGCCCGAGTTCGACCTCATGGCCCGGATCGCGGGCCTCCGGCTGCGCGAGCGGTGGGGAGGCTGGGAGGGCGAGCCGTACACGGCCGGCAGTTGGCGCCACATCAGCGTCTACGAACGGCGGGCGGACGCCTCTCGGGCACCGCTCTGACCGCGCCTGGAGTCCGGAGGAGCACCGGGCGACCCCACCCGACCCGGTACGGCCGCCCGGCCGGATCGCGTGGGGTCGTGGCCGATCACCGGATGGCGTCCAGGTTCACGATCACCTGTTTGCCGTCCCGGGCATACCAGAACAGCCCGTTCGACCGGTAGTCCAGCGACGCCGATGCGTTCTGGGACGGCCGCAGCCCGAGATCGCCCGCTCGGCGGGTGGTCGCGTCGTACAGGACCTGGCCGCGCGATTTGCCGTCCTTGTCCTGCTGGGACAGGGTGAGGAAGCGGTCGAGCGCCAGCGGGTCGGGTACGGGATTGCCGGGCAGGTCCCGGGTGCCGCCCTCGCGGCCCTCCAGGGTGTCGCCCTTGACACACCAACTGATCCCGCAGGTGGCGAACGGCTTGACGGCAGCCGTGCTGCGCTTCCCCGTCTCGATGTTGAGCAGGTCGCCGAAGACCACCAGTTCGTCCACGCGCTGCCGGAGGTCGCGCTGGTCGGGGTCGTACTGCTGGGGGTCGTACCGAGGGGTGGCGGCCCAGGGCCAGCCGATCAGCGTGTATCCGGACGTGCCGGGCAGCAGCCGGGGCTTGCCGCCCGACAGCGGCAGCTCGTAGACACCGCCCTTGCCCCACAGCGTCCACACCGCCTTGTCGCCGACGATCTCCAGGTCGATGCCGCCGTAACCGGGCACGCCCTCGAACGTGGTCAGCCGGCTCTGCGCGCCGCCTTTTCTGGGCGCGGTCCAGATGTCCACGATCCGCTTGCTGCCCTGCTTGCGTACGGTCCACCAGTACAGCCGATCGCGGTCCGCCAGCACGGAGGACGCGGTGACGACGGTCTTGGGCGGCGGCGTGACCTGGACGAGCAGCCGCGCCGTCCGCGCCTTGACGTCGTAGGCCCACAGGCCGTCCATCTTGTCGGCGTGTCCGCCCTTCTCCGTACGGACCAGGACGGTGCGGTCGTCGAGAAACGCCTCAGGCCGGAACGGTCTGCCGTTCGGCAGGAGCGCGGGCGCGACGTGCACGGCGCCGGGCCAGACCTTCTCGATCGGCGGGAACACCGGGTCCGCCTGCTGGGCCGGCCTCTCGGTGGCGGCGGCGGTCGGCGGGGGCGTCGCGACCGGCGTCCCTCTGGCCGCGTCGATCACCAACGGCGCGCCGGCGGTCAGCAGGACCACGGACGCCGCGGCGGCGAGCCCCGCCACGCCGTTCCTGCGACGCCTGCGGTGCTCTTCCTCGACGCGCGCGAGCAGGTCGTGCGCGGGGCGGGGGGCGTGCCGGGCCGCGGCGGCGAGTTCGGCGGTCAGAGATGTCTCCAGGTTGTCGGTCACGTGACGTACCCCATGCTCCTCACGATTTCTGGCAGGTCGCCGCGGAGTTTGTCCAGGGCGCGGAAAGCCTGGCTGCGTACGGTCCCGCGCGAGACGCCGAGGACGTCCGCGATCTCGGCGTCCGTCAACTGCTCGTAGTACCTCAGCACGATCACGGCCCGCTGGCGCTGCGGCAGCTTGGACAGCGACTCCCAGAGGCCGGAGCCCTCGTAGGGGGCGTCCTCGTAGGTGCCGTCGGGCGGCGTGGCCGTGATGTGCTCGCGCCTGCGCACCCGCCAGGAATTGATGTGCAGGCGCGTCATCGTCGTCCTGACGTAACCCTCCAGCGCGTTCTTCCTGCGCACCCGCGACCACGAACCGCGCAGCCGGACCAGGGCCTCCTGCACCAGATCGGCCGCGTCGTGCGGGTTGCCCGTCAGCACGTAGCCGTAGCGCAGTAACCCGTCCACCCGCTCGGCCACGAACTGCTCGAACAGCGGATCTTCGTGCACGTGTGCATCCTCCTCCATCCCGACCTAGACGGAACGAAGACCACAGGTGTTGCATCTGCCCCTCCAGACCTTCCGATACGGCGTCATGACGCGACCTCCGCCACCGGCCGGTGAACGCCTAGATCCCGGGTCAAAGTACGACGAAGAACGAGGCGGCCCGGCATGCCGGGCGTGGCGACGGGCAGCGGGGCGTTCGGCGCGATCGACATCCGTGCGGGGAAAGGGATCGGCTGATGGGAACGGGGATGCGGCGGGTGGCGGGGGTGGCCGTGTGCTGTGCCCTCGGGGTGGCCGCGTGCGGCGGGGAGCACGCGCACCGAGCACCGGTTCACCAAGCGCTGGTCCATCAAGCGCCGGTCCACCAGGCGTCGGTCCACCCAGCACCGGCCGCCGGTGATTCGCCCGATGGCTCGCCCTTCGCCCGGATGATGGCGCGGATGCACCGGGACATGGCGGCCGTGCGGCCGAGCGGTGACGTCGACCGCGACTTCGCGGCCATGATGATCCCGCACCACCAGGGGGCGGTGGACATGGCGGTGGCCGAGCTGGCGTACGGGAAGGATCCGGTGCTGCGGCGGCTGGCCCAGGAGATCATCGTGACCCAGCGCCAGGAGATCGACGTGATGCGCCGCCGGGCGGCGGTCACGCCGCAACCCGCGCCGTCGCCGAGCGCCGCAGGACCCGCGGGCTCCGCCCTCCCGGTCTCAGGACGCGACCGCGTCTACACCGCCGACCAGACCTCGAACACGGTCTCCGTGATCGACCCCGCCGCCAACCGGCTGCTCGGCGTGATCCGGCTCGGCGACACCGTGCCCGCCGCGCTGAACCCGCTGTACAAGGGGCAGCTCCTGGTGCACGGGATGGGCTTCTCGCCCGACCACCGGACGCTCGCGGTGGTGTCCATCGCGTCCAACTCGGTCAGCCTGATCGACACGGGCACCAACAGGGTCAAGGGCGTCGTCTACGTCGGCCGTTCGCCGCACGAGGCGTTCTTCACCCCTGACGGCAAGGAGGTGTGGGCGACCGTACGCGGGCAGGACTACGTGTCGGTGATCGACCCGGTGGCGATGCGGGAGAAGCGCCGGGTGAGCACGGCCAACGGTCCGGGCATGGTGCTCTTCCATCCGAGCGGCCGCTACGCGTACGTGCCGTCGAGCTTCACGCCCGAGGTGGACGTCGTGGACACCCGCACGTACCGGGTCATCGCCAGGGTTCCGCAGGCCAGCCCCTTCTCACCCAACCTGGCGGTCAGCCGGGACGGCAAGGAGGTGTGGTTCACCCTCAAGGACACCGGCAAGACGCAGGTGATGAGCGGCGAGCCGCCGTTCCGCATCCTGGCGACCCTCGACACCGGGCCCATCACCAACCACGTGACCACCGTGGACAACGCGGACGGCCGGTTCGCGTACGTGACCGTCGGCGCGGAGAACGCGGTGAAGGTCTACCGCCGCGACGGCGCGAATCCCCGGCACGTCGCCACGATCCCGGTCGGCCACCTGCCGCACGGCGTGTGGGGGTCGGGCGACGGCACGCGGGTGTACGTCGGCCTGGAGAACCAGGACGCGGTCGCGGCGATCGACACCAGGACCAACCGGGTCATCGCCACCATCCCGATCGGGCAGCAGCCGATGGCCCTGGTCTACGTGCCGCGGGCGGTGACCTCCGGCCCCGGCACGGCGAACCTGAGCCCCCGAGGCCAGGCGGCCACCGCCGGGCACCTGGAGCTGACCGCCGCGCCCGGCACCGGCGGGCGCGGGCGCGCCACCGTCTCGGTCAACGCCATGGGCCCTCTCGACACCCTGGAGATCGCCGCCTCGGGGCTGAGGCCCGGCGGCGCGTACACGCTGTGGCTCGTCTCCTCGCGTACGCCGCCGTTCGCGGAGCGGCAGGAGCTGGCGACGTTCAGGGCGAACGCCTCGGGAGCCCAGATCGCCCAGGCGATCGGCCCGCTCAGAGAGGCGCTCACCGCTCCTGGCACCGCCGCCGGTACCGCCCCTGGCACCGCCCGCGACCGGCAGCGCTACCTCCTGGTCGCCGGGGCGGGAACGGACACTCCGGTGCTCGTCCAGAAGACGCCCTAGCTCTCCTCCCCGGTCAGCAGAAGACGGTGGCCAGGGCCTTGGGCAGGGCGTCGGCGGGGATCTGGCCGGTGTTGGGGTTCGCGGAGATCACCAGGGTGCGGCCCTCGTCCGAGCGCAGCGCGTACGTGAGGTAGCCGAAGATCGCGCCGCTGTGCCCGTACACGCTCTTGCCGCAGGTCAGGTCGAACTTCTGGAGGCCGAGGCCGTAGCCCATGCCCTCGCCCGCCGGGTGCGTGGCACGCATCTGCTTGAGCGTGGACGCGCTGGTCAGCTTGCCGCCGAGGAGGGCGTCGAAGAACCGGGCCAGGTCCGCGGAGGTCGAGATCATCTCGCCGCCGCCGTACTCCAGGGACGGGTTCATCCGGGTGGCGTCCACGATCTTGCCGCTGGAGGGGGCGTAGCCGCGGGCGTGCGGCTGAGGGATGGACTTGTCGTGGCCCGGGAGGAACGTGTGGGTCAGGCCGAGGGGTCGCAGGATCCTGGTCCTGATCGCGTCGGCGTACGAACCGCCGGTCAGCTTCTCGATCAGCAGGGCGGCCACCACGTAGTTCGTGTTGGAGTAGTGCCAGCCCTGGCCCGGCTTGAAGTAGGGCGGCCTGGACAGGCCGACGGCCAGCAGTTCCTGGGGAGTCTGGTCGTAGAGGGACTCGACCGGCCGGTAGTCGCGCAGCGACCAGCCGGGGATGCCCGCGCCCGCGTAGTCGAAGAGGCCGCTGGTGTGGTCGAGCGCCTGCCGCACGGTGATCGTGCTGCCCGTGGGCAGCGCTCCTGGCAGGTGCTTGGCGACCGGGTCGTCGAGGGACAGTTTGCCCTCGTCGGCGAGTTGCAGGAGCACGGTGGCGACGAACGACTTGGTGACGCTGCCGATCCGGAAATATCCGGCGGGGTCGGCGGGCTTGCGCGAGGTGAGGTCGCGATATCCGGCCGCGGACGTCCGGCTCTTGCCGTCCTCGCTCACCCGTACCAGCGCCGCCGACAGGGCCTTGGTCTTGACCAGGGCGTCGAGCTGCCGGTGGAGCGAGTCGTGGGCGGGCGTGAGGGTGGTCACGGTGAGCAGGAGTGCCGTGATCTTGGTGAGAAACATGGGGACGACGCTAAGGATTAAGGACAGGCCGGGACCATGCGGGCGACCACCCAGCGACCTGTGGAAAACCACATGGTCGCGCACATCCGAGCGGCCGCTTCCGGCGTGCGCGCGGCCGGTGCACCGCATGCCCGCTCCCGGCGTCCGACCATGGCGAACGGGCGGCGGCGAGGGGAGCCCGGACGCTACCATGAGCGGCCGCTGATCGCTTTGGGGAGGTACCCGTGGATTTCGGGGTGTTGGCCGTGCACGCGCATCCGGACGACGAGGCGATCTGGACCGGCGGGACCCTGGCCAGGTACGCCGACGAGGGTGCCAGGACCGCCGTCGTCACGTGCACCTGGGCCGAGGGCACCCGGCGGGCCGGCGAACTGGAGCGCTCCCTCGGCATTCTCGGCGCGGGCGAGCCGAGGCTGCTCGGCTACGCCGACGCCGGCAAGCCCGAGTCCGCGCCCGGCAGCCCGCGCTTCGTGGACGTGCCGTTCGACGAGGCGGTGAACCGGGTGGTCGAGCACATCAGGGAGTTCCGTCCCGAGGTCGTGCTCACCTACGACGGGTACGGCTCATACGGCCACCCGGACCACGTACACGTGCACCGGGTGACCATGGCCGCGGTCGAGGCGGCCGGGTACGACCAGCTCTACCGGGACGCTGGCGCTCCCTGGCGGCCGAGCGCCCTCTACCTGGCGACCATCCCGCGATCGGTCGTGGTGTCGCACTGGCAGGCGGTCTTCGGAACGCCTCCCGAGCCCGGCATGACGCTGCCGGGAGTACCCGACGAGCAGGTCACCACCCACCTCGACGTCGAGCGGTGGGCCGAGCGCAAGTGGGCGGCCATGCACGCGCACGAGTCCGAGGTCGGGCGCGGCGCGTCGATGACCCTGCTCACGTCGCTGCCGGAGCAGGCCAGGGCCCAGATGCTGGCGAACGAGTGGTACCGCCGCGTCTCCTTCACCGGCGCCCAAGAGACCACCCTGGGCCGTCTTGGTGGCTCGGGCGAGACTGTCAGTCGTTGGGTCAGCACCTGAGGGGAAGCGCTCCCTTCCATCATCACTGTCAGTCGTCGAGGAGGCGCCAGGCGGTGAGGGCGAGCCTGGCCCGGGTCAGCCCGGCCGGCTCGGTGAGGTCGATGCCCAGCACCTGCCCGAGGTGGTCGAGCCGCCGGGCGACGCTGCTGTGGTGGAGGTGGAGCAGGTCGGCGGCGCGGCGCAGGGAGCCGGTGGTGCAGTAGGCGTCCAGGGTTTCCACGTCGTCCGGGTTCGCGGCCACGCGGGTGATCGCGGCGACGTCGGCGTTGTCCCTCGCGGCCTCCTGCGGCACGTGCGCGAGCAGCGCCAGCACGCCCAGGTCGTCGTGGTGGACGACCGGCCGCCGCGGCGTGGTGAAGCGCAGGGCGGTACGGGCCTGCTGCCAGGACCGGTCGGGGCTCCCGGCGGCGCCGATGCCCGCGCGGACGCCCGGCGGGAAGCGGGCCGGGTCCGTGGTGGTGGCCAGGATGACGCCCACGTCGGCGAGGGGCGCCGCCTTCACCGGGCGGGCCGGGCAGATCAGGCCGCCGACCTGGTCGAGCGGCAGCGGTGAGCGTACGGCGAGGACGCGGATCGGCAGATCGGCGGTGAACCCGAGCAGCCGGAGGGCCCGCGCCCTGGCCGCCTCGTCGCTGTCGGAGCTGATCACCAGCTCGACGAGCGCGGGGTCGGCCATGGTGGTGCGGGCCGGGCCGTACCGTTCGACGACCGCCGCTGCGGCGAGGGCGAGCCGGTCGAGCACCATCTCGTCGAGCGGCCCCGGCGGGCCGGGGCGTTCCAGCCACACCGAGCCGATCTCCTCCTCGTCGAGCGTGATCGGCATCGTGGTGGACGCCGGTGACGGCGGGGCCGACGCCTCGCGGCCTTCGGGCGAGAATCGGATCACGCGTCCGGTGCCGTGCAGGCGGATCCCGGTCACGCACTCGGCCAGGCCCGCCGAGGCGCGGGCGAGCGCGGGGAGATCCACCCGGCGGCGCATCAGCGTGTCGTAGAACATCACCACGCGGAGCGCGCCCTCTGCCTCCGTGTCCAGCTTCGACAGCCGTGCCGCCAATGCCTCCATACCTGGAGGATATGCGGCGTTCGTCGCGTGGTCCGGGTGGAATGCGCGACGACTGGCGGCTGATCTCCGGGACACGGACGGCGAGGATGGCGGCATGGACCCAGAGCTGGAAGCATTCATCCCGTTGTTCCCCCGCGCCGACCTCACCGACCCGGTCGTCGAGCGCAAGAGCTTCGCCGAGCTGGCCAGGGCGATCCCGGTGCCCGATTTCGCGGGCATGGAGATCGAGGACCGCACGGTGCCCGGCGATCCGGACGTGGCGGTCCGGATCTACCGCCCGTACCAGGCCCAGGGGGCCGTCGTGTGGCTGCACGGCGGCGGATTCGTGATGGGCGATCTGGACACCGAGCATCCCTGGGCGATCCGGCTCGCGGACGTCTCCGGCGCGGTGGTGGTCTCGGTGGGTTACCGTCTGGCTCCCGAGAACCCGTTCCCCGCCGCCCTGGACGACACCTACACCGTGCTGACCTGGCTGGCCGGGCACGCCGCCGAGCTGGGCGTCGACCCGGAGCGGATCGCGGTCGGCGGCCACAGCGCCGGAGCGGGGCTCGCGGCCGGGGTGTCGCTGCGGGCGCGGGACGAGCAGGGGCCGCGCATCCGGTTCCAACTGCTCAACCAGCCAGGACTCGACGACCGGCAGGAGACCTGGTCGCAGCGCACCTTCACCGACACGCCCTGGATGAACCGCGACAAGGTCACCGCGGGGTGGCGGCACTACCTGGGCCCCGTGCCCGCCCGCGAGCCCGTCTCCCCGTACGCCGCCCCGGCACGGGCCGCCGACCTGTCCGGCCTGCCTCCCGCGTACGTCGCCGCCGCCGAGCTGTGCCCCAACCGCGACGAGGACATCACGTACGCGCTGCGCCTGCTCCAGGCGGGCGTGCCGGTCGAGCTGCACCAGTGGGCCGGGACCTTCCACGGGTCACAGGCGATCCTGTCGGCCGAGGTGTCCCAGCGCCAGCTCGCCGAACTGGGCGCCGTCCTGCGCCGCGCGCTGGCCGGGTGAGGTCGTGCCCGGCATGACCGTGACCCCGTTCGATCTCTACGCGTCCGCGATCCACCTCCACCAGGGCGGCACGATCCACGCCGGGACCGGACCGGCGGGCTCCGGCCACGAGGGCTGGCGGCTGACGGCCTTCTACGCGAAGACCGGCGCCGACGTGCACGCCGGTCACTGGGCCGTCCACCCCGAGGCCGAGGAGATCGTGTCCTGCCTCGTCGGGAAGTTCCGCCTCTACCTCCGTCCGGAGCGGCCGGGACAGGAGGAGGAAGAGATCAGGCTGGGCGCCGGGACCGCCGCTATCGTCCCGCGCGGGCGGTGGCACCGCATCGAGCTGGACATCCCCAGCGACATCATGGCCGTCACCCTGCCGCACGGCAGCCGGTGGGAACGGCGAACCGAGCCATGAGCAGGTAGGAGCGGCGGCCCTCACCCGCACCCTCACCCGCACCCCACCCGCACCCCCACCGAGCCTGGCGGCGCTGCTGCGCCGCGGCGGCCGCTACGCCCGCTTCTGGGAGCCGTCCGCGACCCCGGCGGCCCGCGAATGACCCGCGCGCGAGGTGCCGGTCATCGCAGTGGCGGCAGCGGGCCCATGGTGGTCAGGTCGTAGGTGGTGTCCAGCGCCCGCATGATCTCGTTCGTCAGCTCGCCCGCCTCGGACGCTCGGTGGATGTCGCGGAAGTACCCCTCCGTCCCGCCGGGCACGAAGATGGTCAACTTGCGCCCGCCCTCGGGACCGGCGACGAAACCGTGCGGTGCCCGGGGCGGGACGAACACCACCGCGCCCGCTTCCGCGGCCAGCCACCGTTCGGCGACGTAATAGTCATAGGCGCCGTCCAGGATGTACCAGAGCTCCGCCACCTCATGGCTGTGCAGGACGGTCGCGGAGCCGGGCGGGTCCGCGCTCTCCAGCAAGCCGATCGCGCCGCCCGTCAGCTCACTCGACGCCTTGATCAACATTCCTGTGCCCTGCGGCGTGGCGGCCCGCTCGCCCTGACCCGCCGCGGAAAGAAAGGGCGCCGGTGGGGCGCCTGTCGCCGGGTCACCGATTCGGTGTTCACGCATGACGATCTCCTGTCTGGTAAAGAGCCGGAGTCAACCTTTCACCATCCCGGCGGAAAAACATCACTCTCCTGGTGGAATCTTCGGCGATCGGTGCGTTTCAGGGCGAAGCGGAGTCTGTCAAGGTCCGCGCTTGTCAGGGCCGTGTCTGTCAGGGGCCGCGCCTGTCAAGGTCCTCCGGCCGTGGTCACAGCGCGTGGCCGCCCGCCACCTGCAGCACCTGGCCGGTGATCCAGCGGGCCTGATGGGAGGCCAGGAACACCACCGCGTCGGCGATGTCGTCCGGCTCGCCGACTCTCCCCAACGGGACGATCGCCGTGACCTTGTCGATGACGTCCGCCCCGATCCAGCCCGTCTGTACGGGGCCGGGCGCGACGGCGTTCACCCGGATGCCCTGCGACGCCAGGTCGAGCGCGGTGGACCGGGTGAGCGCTTCGAGCGCGGCCTTCGACGTGCCGTACCCGGTCTGGCCGGGGAACGCCCGCGCGGCGTCGGTGGTGATGTTGACCACGCACAACGGGTCGTCGCCGCGCCGCAGACGCGCCACCTCGGCGGTCAGGAGTGCTGGGGCGATGGCGTTCACCCGGTAGTGCCGTTCGAGCGAGCCGTGGGTCAGCGTGTCGACGGTGTCCGGCGACTCGCAGTGGGCCGCGTTGTTGACCAGCACGTTGATCGAGCCGAGCCGGGCCGCGACCGTCTCCACGAGCCGGGCGGGGGCGTCGGGCTCGGACAGGTCCGCGCTGACGGCGAACGAGCCGTCGCCGAGCCGGCCGGCGAGCCGGTGGGCCTCGTCGGCGGCGGGCGTGACGTGGGCCCATCCGCTGCCGGTGGGCGCGGGGGAGTCGTGGGCGAGATAGTGGATCGCCACGCGCGCGCCCTGGGCGGCGAACGCGCGGCCGATCGCCGCCCCGATGTTCCCGGCTCCACCGGTGACCAGGACGTTCTGGCCCGCGAGGCGGGTGTCGAGCATGGTGTCTCCTCGATGGTGTCCGTTCGAGCGGGCGTGCCCGTGCGCGACTGCCGGAATGTCGTACCCGCGTGGGAGCATGACCCTATGGCGACCTCGAAGCAGCCGGCCACGGTCCCCACCGCCGCCGACGTGGACGAGTTCCTGGCCGCGGTCCCCGACCAGCGGCGACGTGACGACGCGGAGCGGTTGCGCGCGATCCTGGTCGCGGTGACCGGCGAGCCCGCGGTGATGTGGGGTGCCAGCATCGTCGGCTTCGGCAGCTACCGCTACACCTACGAGAGCGGGCGTACGGGTGACTGGCCGCTGGCGGGTTTCTCGCCGCGCAAGCAGCATCTCGTCGTCTACCTGGTGGGCGGGTTCGAGGAGCGGCACGCCTCGGTCCTCGCCCGGCTCGGTCCGCACAAGACCGGCAAGGGATGCCTCTACCTGAAACGGCTCGACGACGTCGACGAGAGCGTGCTGCGCGAGCTGGTCGACCGCACGGTGCGGGTGCACAGGGGCGTCGACCGGGAGAGCCGCCGCGAGGAGGAGCCGGGGCCCGCGGCTGCCGAGTCGGGCCGATCCGGCTGAGGATCAGGGTCGAGGATCAGGGTCGAGGGCCGGTGGGGCCGACGACGAAGGTCGCCGCGTCGTCGGCGGGCACCTCCAGAGCGAGCCCGGTCCCGGCGATCTCCGCGCTCCCCCGGCGATCGGGGAGTCCGGGCATGGTCTAGGTTCGTGACCGTGCGCATCATCTCCCTCAACGCCTGGGGCGGCGCGATGTTCGACGAACTCGCCCGCTGGCTCGACGACTGCGACGCCGACGTCCTGTGCCTGCAGGAGGTCACCCACACCCCGGGTGCCGACGGCTGGACACGGTTCGACGACGCGGAGCGATCGCTGCCGCAGCGGGCGAACCTCCTGGCCGACGTCCGCTCGCGTCTTCCCCGCCACCAGGTCCTCTTCACCGCGAGCGACTCCGGGCCGGTCCACGACCACGACCACCGCTCGCGGCGGCAGGACTTCGGGGTCGCCACCTTCGTCGCCGAGACGCTTCCGGTCGCCGGACTGCGATCGGAGTTCGTGCACGGCGGCTACGTCGAGTATGGGGATCAATGGCCGAACGACGGCCGCCCCAGGGCCGCGCTGGGCGTACGCGTCTTCGACCGCCGCGCGCAGCGGTTCGTCACCGTCGTCAACCTTCACGGCCTGCGCGACGCGCAGGGGAAGGGCGACACCCCGGCCCGCCGCGCACAGGCCGAACGGCTCGCCGCACTCGTCACCGGCCTGCGCGAGAACGGCGACCTGACCGTGGTGTGCGGCGACCTCAACCTGCTGCCCGGCAGCGAGACGTTCGAGATCCTCGCCGGGCTCGGACTGGTCGACCTGGTCCGGGACGCCGACACCAGGACCTCCCGCTACCTCAAGCCCGTACGGCACGCGAGCTACCTGCTCGTCTCCGACCCCGGGGCCGTCAAGCAGTTCGAGATCATGGCCGCGCCGGAGGTTTCGGACCACCGCGCCCTGCTGCTCGACCTCCTGGACTGAGCCTCGCGGCTACGCCCGCCGGTCACCTCGATCGGCGGCGGTGGCGGCCTCCCGCATCCGGGCGATGCCCCAGTCGAGTGCCGCCCGCAGGTGAGCGGACTCCCCGGTCGACAGCATGATCGACACCCCGCCCTGGATCCCGGCCAGCAGCGCGGCGGCGGCCTGGTCCGCGTCGAACGAGCCCGGCAGCCGCCCTCCCGCCTGCAGCGCCCTGACCCCCTGCGCCAGGCTCGCCTGCCATTGCCTCATCAGCTCGACGACGATGGCCCTCGCCCCCGGTGTCGAGCGCCCGATCTGCAGGAACAGCGAGCCCAGCGGGCAATGGTCACCCTGCTCCTCGTAGCGCCGCACCACCACGTCCCGCCAGCGGTACCAGGCATCCCACGAGTCCAGGCACCCCAGGTACGGCTGCTGGTCGTCCAGCACGCGGTCCGCCTCGTACTGCGCGACGGCCAGCAGCAGTTGATCCTTCCCGTCGGGGAAGTAGTGAAAGAGCTGGCTCTTGCTGGTGCCCGTCCGCGCCCGGACGTCGTCCAACGTCGCGAACGCGACCCCCTTCTCCCGCAGCACCTCGGCGGCGCCCTCGACGATGCGGGCCCGCGTCGCCCGGCCCTTCGGCGTCAGGACACCCGGCACGGTCACCTCCTGGTTGGACTACAAAGTCCAGAATAGGGGGGTGTAGTGCCGTCTCGGGCGAGTTGCTGTCCGACAACCTGACCGGTACGGTTCGAGCATGAGCATTCATCCCATTGAACAGCGCCGTGCTTCGGAGGCCGTCAGGGCACAACTCATCGACCTTATCGAGAAAGGCCACTACAAACTCAATGAACGCCTGCCCTCCGAGGCGGAGCTGGCAAATTCCTTCTCGGTGAGCCGATCGGTGGTTCGTGAGGCCCTCAACAGCCTGAACGCGTTCGGACTGACGAAGTCGTACGCCGGCAAGGGCACATTCGTCGCCTCCACCAAGCTCAACTCCCGCATGCTCATCGGCCGGTTCCTGCCGCCTCATCTCGGTGAGGTCCGCCGGGCACTGGAGGTCCCGTCCGCCCGGCTGGCCGCGGAGCGGCGCGGTGAGGAGGACCTGGCCCGGCTGGAGGAGCTGGTCGCGCAGTTCGCGGCCACCGAGGAGAGCGGCAGGCGAGTCAAGATCGACGCCGATTTCCACATCGCCATCGCGGAGGCGACGGGCAACCCGCTCTTTCCCCGGCTGATCGCGGACCTGCGCGACGTGCTCCAGGAGCAGGCGCTGGAGCTGGCCACCATCGAGGGGCGTACGGCGCAGGCCGCCCGCGAGCACCAGGCCATCTTCGACGCGATCGCGGCCGGTGACGGTGAGGCCGCGGCGCGGGCGATGGACGCCCATCTGGAAGCGGTCGCCGAGCACACGGCCACCCCCGCCGACGAGTCGGCGAAGCAGGCCAAGGCCCGGCGCCAGACGGGGTCCTGAGACGGGCGGCACCCGAGAGGAGCCCGGCCGGAGAGGGGTGGCGCCCGGAACGGGCCGCGGCCGGTCAGCCGGTGCCCAGTCGGCGTTCAGGCGGTGGCGGTGCTCTTGAGGTGCTCTTCCGGTGGTGGTGCTCAGGTGGTGTAGTGCTCGGGAGGTGTTCAGGCGGTGGTGGTGCTCAGGCGGATCTCGTGCCACTCGCTCACGCACGGGTTTCCGGCCGCCACGTGCATCGTCCGGCTTTCCGGGGCCAGGATGACCCCGGCCACCGTACACGTGCGCTCGGCCCGGGGCAGGCTCGCGTTCGGGTGCTGGCAGACGTTGTCCGGCTCGCCCGTGTGATCACCCAGAACGGTCTTGAGCCGGTCGATCGTGAGCTTCTCCGCCCCCCGCAGGCCCCGGTCGATCAGTTCCTTGCGGGCCAGGGTGTGCCGCTTGCGTTCGAGATAGACATCCCGCGGCGTGAGGTGATCGGCCAGGAAGTGATTCGCGTGGGTGATTATTCCGTCGTCGTCCGGAAGAAAAGCCTGCACCGCCCCGGCCTTCGGCGTGGTCTCCAAATCTTGGCAGAAGCCTGATTCATCGACGATGAGATAGTTGGCGGAATTCGAGCGGCTGGCGGCTTTGATCCGGTTCGCCGCGCTCGCGCCGTCCTCGCTGTCGAGCACCGAGCGCAGCAGGATGTGGTACGGCACGCCGGGCCCCCCTTCGAGGTGGCTGCTGATGAGCGTGTTGGTGCAGAGGCCGACGCCGCTCTCGTTCAGCCCGATCTTGGCCAGCATCCCGGCCTCCACCAGCGTGATGAAGTCGGGCCCGTCCTCGCGGGTCACCTCGACCAGCACCGCGGTCTCGCGGGCCTGGAGGATCCAGTCCCAGTTCTGCCCGGCCAGCACCGTGCGGTCCGCGCTCGCCTGGGCCGTCAGCGCGAACGACGTGCACTCCATCGGCATCCGCTCGGCCTCCGCGCCCGCGGCGAACATGATCTCGCTGCGCGTGTTGAGCGCGAGGACGTCGTCGGTCTCGACCCCCGCGCCCTCCGCGATGCCGGTGATCTCCCGCATCGACGCGGGGGAGAAGTCCTCGATGTGCGGCCGGAACCGCGCGGCCTGCCGTCGCACCCGGGCCCAGTCCCAGTTCTGGTAGTGCTGGAAGACGTCCGCGTAACCCGTGATCGCCTCGCGGATCTCCCTGCGTGCCAGCCGCCCGTACATGAGGCCGCGCTCGGCCGGTGTTCCGGTGATCCGGTATCGGGGAAAGGACGGCACAAGCGCGGGCACCGACATCGACGAGCCTTTCCTTAGACGCCAAACCGGTCAGGTTGCCTGACAGGTGGGATGCTTGCAAAGCCGAGGAGAATCTAAGCATAATGTCCGGCAGTCAGACAACCTGGCTGCAAGAGTTTCATACCGGACAGGTCGGAGGTAAGGCTTGTGGCGACTGTGTTGATCGCCGGTGGCGCGACCGGGATCGGGCGGGCCACCGCTCGACGGCTGCTGGGCTCGGGATATGACGTGCACATCGCCGACATCGACCTCGACGGGGCGACGGACGCGGCGCGCGGCGAGGGGCCCGGCCGGGGCTCGGCGGCGTACTGCGATCTGGCCGCCCCCGAGGGGCCGGCCCAGGCGGTGGCGGACGCGGTGCGCCTGACCGGCCGGCTGGACGCCGTCGTGGTCTGCGCCGCGCTGCTGGTGGAGCACGAGCTGGCCGACTTCCCGGCGGCCGACTGGGACCGGGTGATGGCGCTCAACCTGCGCGCGCCGTTCCTGATCACCCAGGCTGCGGCCCCGCACCTGACCGCGTCCGGGCGGGGGCGGGTCGTGCTCACGGGATCGACGGCGGCCTTCAGGGGCGGCGGCGGCTCCTTCGCGTACGCCGCGTCCAAGGGCGGCCTGGTCGCCCTCGTCCGCTCGCTCGCGGTGGCGCTCGGCCCGTCAGGTGTCTGCGTGAACTGCGTGTGCCCCGGCTGGATCGACACCCCGTTCAACGACCCCTACTGGCAGCGCGTCGGCGGGGAGCGCGAGGCGGCCGAGGCCGCGCTGGCCTCCAGGATCCCGCTCGGCGCGCTCGGCCGGCCGGACGACGTCTCGGGGCTGATGGCCTTCCTGGTGTCGGAGGAGGCCGGGTACGTCACGGGCCAGTCGTTCGTCGTCGACGGCGGCCTGCTCGCCTCCTGAAGCGACTCCGGAAGCGCCTCATGAACGCCTCATGAACAGGGCCCGCCCGCGGCCCCGTGAATCGCAGGAACAACAAGATGGACATAGGGGAATAGATGGGATTTAGTCATTCAATGGAGGCCATAACGCTTGCCGGGGCCCGCGTGATCATCGCGGGCGTGGAGGGCGCCGCCGCCGCTCGGGGCGTGGCGCTCGCCGTCACGGTGTGCGACCCCGCCGGAGCCCCGATCGCCACAGCGCGGATGGACGGCGCCAACGCCGTCGCCGCCCGCCTGGCCGCGGACAAGGCGTTCACGGCGGCGGCGTTCGGAGCGCCCTCCCATGCCTGGGCCGAGGCCACCGCGCCGGGCGGGCCCGACTGGGGGATGGCGGGCGCGGCGGGCGGACGGGTGCTGGTGCTCCCCGGCGGTCTGCCCATCATGGCGGGCGGCAGGCTGATCGGAGCGCTCGGCGTGAGCGGCGCCGCCCCGGCCGTCGATCTGGCCTGCGCCGAGGCCGGTCTCGCCACGGTCGATTTGCCGGCGTCCCTTGCGTCCGGCTGACGTCTTCCCTAACCTGTCAGGCAAGCAGACAGGTTGGATCCACCTTGCCCCCTAGGGAGAGCCAGACGATGTCACTGCAACTGCGAGGCCGTACGGTCGCCGTGCTCGCCGCGGACGGCTACCAGGAGCTGGAGCTGTGGTATCCGGTGCTGCGCGCCCGCGAGGAAGGAGCCACGGTCGTCATCGTGAGCTCCGACCCCGGCGGCGTGGACAGCAACCTGGGCTACCCGCTGCTCCCCGACGGCCAGGCCGACCCCGCCGCGCTCGACGCCCTCGTGGTGGCCGGGACGGTGACGGGCGAGCCGGAGTACTCGGCGGCCCAGTCGGACCTGATCCGCGCCGCGGCCGAGGGCAGCGCCCGCGTCTACTCGGTCGGCAACTCGGCGGCGGCCGTACGGCGCTCGCTCGGCGCCGACAGCCACGACCGGTGGGTCGCCTTCGACTCCGCCGACGACCTGCCGGACCTGGTCGCCCGGCTGTCCCGTGACCTCTCAGAAGGCTGAGCCCGCCATCGAGTGAGAAGGAGAGAGCCCCCCATGAAGGTGTTGCGTACGGTGCTGGGCGACGTCCCGGCCGAGAACTCCGGTCTGATGTTGTCGCACGAGCATCTGCTCTACGGATATCCGGGCGCGGAGCTGGACCACCGTGCGGTGCTCGACTACGACGCGGCCGTCGACTTCGTGGCCGGGCAGGTCCGGCGCGGCAAGGACGACTTCGGCTACGGCACGATCGTGGACATGACGCCGCCGGAGGTCGGGCGGCACCCCCAGTTCATGGTGGACGTGGCCACGAAGACCGGCATGAACGTCATCGCGATCACCGGCTTCTTCCCCGAGCGCATGGGCGTGCCCTACTACTGGCGGCGGCAGACGATCGAGGAGCTGACCGACTTCTTCGTCAAGGACCTGACCGAGGGCATGGTGTTCGCCTGGGCGCAGACGCCGTACCGGGCCGGGGCGATCAAGATCGCGACCGGGCAGGAGAGCGTCACCCCGATGCCGAGCCCGCTCGGCCCGAACGGCCGCCACATCCACGAGGTGGAGGACCGGGTCATCAGGGCCGCGGGGCGGGCCGCCACGCGCGTCGGCTGCGCCATCAACACCCACATCGACCCGATGGACTTCGAGGTCACCAACCCCGGCAGGGAGCAGCTCGAGATCCTGCTGGAGGAGGGCATGGACCCGGCCAAGGTGATCATCGGGCACGCGTTCGTGCCGCCCCAGCTCGAGTCCATGCGGGAGATCCTCAAGCTCGGCGCCAACGTCCAGCTCGACCACATCGGCATCCCCTGGCGGGTGGACAGTGCCGAGGAGCTCGACGAGGCGATGGCCGAGGCCCTGGTCACGCTGCTCGACGAGGGGTACGGCGAGCGCGTCGTGATGTCGTTCGACCGCTGGTTCATGAACCCGCGCGCGGGCGTCACGGAACAGGACCCGCAACTGCTCAACGAGAAGGTGGACCTGAGCTACATGTTCACGAGCTGGGTGCCGCGCCTGAAGAGCAAGGGCGTCACCGACGAGCAGCTCGACCAGATGATGATCTACAACCCGCGCCGGATCTTCGCCATCGACGTTGCAGAGGGAAACCAGTGAACATCTCCGAGGCGCGTGTCGCCGTCCTGGTCGAGAACCAGTACCAGGAGCTCGAACTGTGGTATCCGGTGTTGCGGCTGCGTGAGGCCGGCGCCACCGCCGTGATCGTGGGCCCGTCCGCCGACGAGGTGTACGCCAGCAAGCTCGGCTACCCCGCGGTCGCCAACGTCGCGGTGTCCGAGGTGACCCCCGACCACTTCGACGCGGTCGTCGTGCCCGGCGGGTTCTCGCCGGAGTACCTGCGCCGCAACCCGGCGATGGTGGAGTTCGTCCAGAAGGCCGCCGCCGTGGACAAGCCGCTCGCCGCGATCTGCCACGCGGGCTGGCTGCTGGCCACCGCGGAGCTGCTGGAGGGCCGCCGGGCCACCTCGGTGGCGACGATCAAGGACGACGTACGGCACGCGGGCGCCGAATGGGTCGACGCCCCCGTCGTGGTGGACGGCAGGCTCGTCACCGGTCAGCTCCCCAACGACCTGCCCGAGTTCATGCGCGAGGTGCTCAGGCTGCTGGCCGAGGCCGAGCCGGCGGACCGCCCGCCGCTGCCCGCCCTGCGTCCCAGCCCGGCCGCCTACGACCGGCCGGCGGTGCTCCGCAGCCGGTCGGCCGGGCCGGGGTCGGCGAACTACCGGGCGTACGCGGAGCTGGGCTGACGTGCAGGTCGACCTCCCCCTCGAACAACTGGAGCGCTACCGCTACGACGGCGCGGAGCCCGCCGACTTCGACGACTTCTGGCGGGCCACCCTCGCCCGCGAGGACGAGCGCCCGCTGGCGGTGACCGTCCGGCCGTACGACGCGGAGCTGGAGACGGTGGATGTGCTCGACCTCGAGTTCGCCGGATACGGCGGCGCCCGCGTCAAGGGCTGGGCGCTGCTGCCGCGCGGGCGCTCCGGCCCGCTGCCCGCCGTGGTCGAGTATCTCGGGTACGGCGGCGGCCGGGGACTCCCGCTGGAGTCGCTCACGTACGCCTCGGCCGGGTTCGCCCACTTCATCCTCGACACGCGCGGCCAGGGCAGCACCTGGCGGACCGGCGACACCCCCGACCCGGCCGGCAGCGCGCCCGCCATCCCCGGCCACCTCAGCCGCGACGTCCTCTCCCGCGACGACTACTACTACCGGCGGCTCTACGTGGACGCGTACCGGTTCGCCGACGTGGTCAAAGGGCTGGCGGACGTCGACCCGGGCCGCCTCACCGTGACGGGGCGCAGCCAGGGAGGCGGGCTGTCGCTGGTCGTGGCCGGGCTGCGGGACGACATCGCGCTGGCCGTGCCGCACGTGCCGTTCCTGTGCGCGTTCCGGCGCGCGCTGCGGATGACCGCGGAGAGCCCGTACGGCGAGCTGACCCGCTGGATGGCCGTCCACCGGACGAAGGTGGCGGAGGCGTTCGGCACGCTCGCCTACTTCGACGGGGTCTTCTTCGCCCGGCGGGCCCGCTGCCGGGCGAGCTTCTCGGTGGCGCTGCGCGACCTGGTGTGCCCGCCTTCGACGGTGTACGCCGCCTACAACGACTACGGCGGGCCCAAGGAGATGACGGTCTGGGAGTTCAACGGCCACGAGGCCGGCGGGCCGTACGACCAGCTCCGCACGATCCGCGCAGTCAGGACCCTGACGTGAGCGGCGACCTCGACCGTGCCGTGGACGGCCCCGTCGACCTGCACCACCACGCGATCCTGCCGGGCTACCGGCGGCGGCTGAGCGCGATCGGGGTGCGCGCGCAGCCCGGCATCGACTTCCCCGGCTGGTCGGCCGAGGCGTCCCTGGCCATGATGGACCGCCTCGGCATCGGCACGGCCGTGCTCTCCGTCGCCTCTCCCGGCTTCTACTTCGGCGACCAGGGCTTCGCCACCTCCCTCTGCCGCGACACGAACGACGAGCTGGCCGCAGTCGTGGCCGGCTCGGGCGGGCGGTTCCGCGCGTTCATGGCCGTACCGCTGCCGTCCGCGGCGGACGCGGTCGCCGAGGTGCGGCGGCTGGCCGGCCGGCCGGGTTTCGCCGGTGTCAGCCTGCTGTCCAACTACGGCGGGCACTACCTGGGCGACCCCCGGTTCGATCCGCTCCTGGCCGAGCTGGACGGGCTGGGCGCGCTCGTCCACGTGCACCCCACGCTGCCCCCGTGGTGGGCCGAGGGCGCGATCGACCTGCGTCCCTCGCTGCTGGAGTACGTCTTCGACACCAGCCGCACCCTGACCAGCCTCGTGCTGGCCGGGGTCGCGGACCGCCACCCCGGCATCCGCTGGGTCTTCTCCCACTGCGGCGGCGTCGTCCCGTTCGTCGCCCACCGGCTCGCCATCGCCGAACCGCTGCCCGAGCTGGCCCGCGTCGGCGAGCGCGGGATCGAGGGCACGCTGCGGGAGTTCCGCTACGACTGCGCGCTGTCGGCCTCCGCCTCCGGGCTGGGCGCGCTGCTGTCGGTCGTGGACGAGACCCGTGTGGTCTTCGGCTCCGACTTCCCCTTCGTGGACGAGGCGACCGTGCGGGCCGAGATCGAGCTGCTGGCCGGGCTGGGCCCGCGTACCGGGCTGGCCGCGCTGGGCGGCAACGGCCGCGCACTACTGGAAGGAAAGCAGTGAAGGCAGCATTGTTGTACGGCGTCGGCGACCTGCGCGTGGAAGAGGTCCCGAGACCGGTCGCAGGGCCGGGCGAGGTCGTGGTCGAGGTACGCGGCTCGGGCGTCTGCCCCAGCGACATCCGCAGCTTCACCGGCGCCGCGGCGTCGAAGGCGCCCTGGACCCCCGGCCACGAGGTCGCGGGCACGATCGCGGAGACGGGGCCGGGGGTCGGGTTCCCATGGGTCGCCGGCGCCCGGGTCGTCCTGGACTGGCGCGGCGTGTGCGGAGTGTGCCGCCAGTGCCGCCGCAACGCCGCCAACTTCTGCGAATCCGTGGTCAAACATCCGATCGCCGGGTTCGCCCAGTTCACCAAGATGCCCGTCACCCAACTGCGGATCGTGCCGGACGAGGTGTCGTTCGAGGCGGCCAGCTTCTGCGAGCCGCTGGCCTGCGTGCTGAACGCCCACCGCGCCATCCCCGTCGAACCGGCCGCCGACGTGCTGGTGCTCGGCTCGGGCCCGATCGGGCTGCTGCACACCCAGGTCGCGCTCAGGCGCGGCGCCCGGGTGATCGTCGCCGACCGGCTCCCCGAACGGCTGGCGGTGGCCGAGAGGCTGGGCGCGCACGACGTCGTCCAGGTCGGCGACGACGGCCTCGACGAGGTACGCGACCTCACCGACGGCTACGGTCCCGACGCCGTGATCGTCACCGTCGGCGCCCCGGCGGCGATCGAGTCGGCGCTGGGCGTCGCGGGCAGGAACGCGGTCGTCAACCTGTTCGCCGGCACCCACCCGAAGGGCTCGGTGCGGCTGAACCCCGACGTGCCGCACTACGACCAGGTGACGATCAACGGCAGCCACGACTTCAACCCCGGCGACTTCAGCACCGCGCTGCGGATGCTGCGCTTCGGGCTGGTCGACACCGGCCCGCTGATCAGCCACCGGTTCCCGCTGTCGGCCGTCAAGGAAGCCTTCGAGATGACCATGTCGCAGAAGGGCCTCAAATCCGTCATCACCCCTAGCGAAGCGAGTGAGCAGTGACCAGTAAGCCCAGCGGGCCCTATTGTTTCCCCGAAACCCTGCCGGCCTGGCCCCGGCGCCGCATGCACCACCTCTTCGGTCCCGATGGCCGGGCGGTCATCGCGGCCATGGACGCCGGGATCAAGGGGGTGCCGCCGGGCCTGGCCGACGCGCACGCCGCCGTGCGCGCGGTGGTCGACGGCGGGATCGACGCCATCCTGGCCACCATCGGGTTCGCCCGCGCCACGGCGGGGGAGCTGGGCGGGCGGGGATTGATCGTCGCGCTGGACAGCGAGATCCCCTCCGCCGGGTACGGCGTCGAGCAGGCCGTACGGTTCGGCGCCGACGGGGTCGAGCTGAAGGTGTTCCCCGGCAACCCCGAGGTGACCAAGCTGGGGGAGCTGCGCGAGCTGGCCGCGACCGCCGACCGGTGGGGGATGCCGCTGATGGCCGAGCCCATCCCGGTCGGGTTCAAGGAGCTGCGGGCGCACACCGTCGAGAACGTCGCCAACGCCGCCCGCCTGTCCGCCGAGGCCGGTGCCGACTTCGTCAAGGCGCAGTTCGTCGGGGACGTCGAGCAGTTCAGCACCGTCGTCGCCGCCTGCCCGGCGCCGCTGCTCGCCCTGGGCGGGCCGCGCAAGACGCCGCGCGACGCCCTGCAGATGGCGGCCGACGCCATCGAGGCCGGGGCCAGGGGCGTCGTGTACGGCCGCAACATCGTGGAGGCAGAGCGCCCGGACCGGATGGTCGCCGCCCTGGTCGAGATCGTGCACGGCGGCTCGTCGGTGGACGCGGCGGCGAAGCTGCTGAACGTCCCCCTCTGATGCGCCCCGACTCTCCGCCCCCACCGGCCCCGGAGCCCAGGGCTGGGGCCGTGACGCGAGGGGCTCCCGGAGCGGAGGCCGTGGCCGTGATGCGGGCAGCTTCCGGAGCGGAGGCCGGGCCGTGACGCGGGCGGCTTCCGGTGCGGAGGCCGGAAGCGTGATGCGGGCGGCGGTCTTTCGCGGTGGCCGGGACATCCGGGTCGAGCGGCTGCCCGTGCCGTCGCCCGGACCCGGTGACGTGCTGGTCCGGGTGGACTCGGCCGGGGTCTGCGGCAGCGACGTCCTTTCCTACCGCGGCCTCGGGCCGTGGCAGGCCGGCCCGGATCGTCCGGACGGCGACGGGCACGAGCTGAGCGGGACCGTCGCCGCCCTCGGACCGGGGGTCACCGGGCTCGCGGTCGGCCACCGGGTCGCCGTGGAGCCGATCCACCTGGCGAGTTGCGGGACGTGCGAGCGGTGCCGGGCCGGGCGCACGTACCTGTGCGGGGACCGTGGCCTGATCGGCAGCGTGCACACCCACAGCCGCGGCTTCGCCGAGTACGACCTCGCCCCGGCCGCCCACGTCCACCCCCTGCCGGACGGCGTCGGCCTGGAGGAGGCCGCGATCCTGGACTGCTACGCCTGCGCCGTGCACGCCCTGCACCTCAGCCCGCCGCCGCCCGGAGCACCGGTGCTGGTCATCGGCAGCGGCGCCATCGGGCTGACCCTCGGGCAGGTGGCCCGCGCGCTCGGCCACCCGGTCACGATGCTCGGCCACCGCCCCGGCTCGCTCCGCCTGGCGACCGAGCAGGGCGCCGCCGACGAAACGATCGACACCCTCTCCGGCGCCCTGCCCTCCGGCGGGTTCGCCACCGTGTACGACGCCGCGGGCAACCCCGACACCTCGCTCGCCGAGGCGCTCGACCTCGTGGCCCCGGGCGGCGAGGTGGTGGTCGTGGGCGTGTACGCCACCGGACCCCGCTTCGACCCGCACGTCGCCTACCAGCGCGAGGTCTCGGTGCGCTGGTCCAACAGCTACGGCCGGTGCGTGGACGGCGTGCCGGACTTCCGGCGGGCGCTCGACCTGCTCGCGCGGGGCGAGGTCAGGGCCGCCGGGCTGATCACCCACAGGTTCGCGCTGGACGACATCGGCGACGCGTTCGCCACGCACCTCGACCGGGCCGCCGGGGCCGTGAAGATCCTCATCAAGCCCGGAGCCGGGCCGTGACCCCGCTGGTGCTCGCCATCGACCAGGGCACGACCTCGACCAAGGTGGCCGCCGTGGACGCCACCGGCCGCATCGTCGCCCGCGTCTCCCGGCCGACGGCCGTGTTCAGGGACGGCGACGGGCGGGTGGAGGCCCGGCCGGGCGACTGGTGGGCGGCGGTCGCCGGGTTGATCGGCGAGCTGGGCGGCGAGGTTCCGCCGGCCGCCGTACGGTCGGTCGCGATCTGCGGCTTCATGCACACCCTGGTCCCGTTCGGGCGGGCCGGGCCGTACGACGACGTGGCCGTCCCGCTGCCCGGCGACCGGCGACCCGGGGTGGACGAGGCCGCCTTCGCCGGCGTCGGCTCGGCCGGTGGGCGCGCCGCCCTGGCCAGGTTCGCCGCGTGGGCGGCCGGACGGAACCTGGACCTGGCAACGGCCGTCACCGTCAAGGACTACCTGCGAGCCAAGCTGACCGACGCCGTCCCGGCCGCCGCGCGGCGAGCATCTCGGAGGGCCGCCCATCGCGACGGCGGTGTGGTCGCGACCGACCGGTACGACGGTGCCGGGTGCGGCCTGCTGGTCGCGGGAACCGGGGAGCCGGAGTCGAGCGCGGTCGCGCTGCTGCGGAGCCTGGGAGGTGAGCCGCCGCCCATGCTGGGGCCCGCCGAGGTCGCGGGTACGGTGAGCGCGCGGGCCGCCCGGCTGACCGGCCTGCCCGCCGGGATCCCCGTCGCCGTCGGCACCGGCGACTGGGCGGCCACCTGCCTGGGGATCGGCGCGGTGCTCCCCGGGCGCGGCTGCCTCTACCTGGGCACCTCGGCCGCGTACGGCGGCTTCCCCGACGAAGCGGCGCTGCGCGAGGTGGCGCCGCCGCGCTGCGCGACCGTCGCCGTCGGCGGCGGCGCGCTGCTCGGCTGGGCCGGACGCCTGCTCTTCGGACCACCACCCGGCGAAACCACCGCACACAGCGTGTCCGGGGTGCGCGGAGAGCCCACGACGTGGGGCGAGGCCGCGGCGGTCCGGGCGTTGCTCGACGCGGCCGAGCGAGGGCGCCCCGGTACGGGTGGCGCCCGCTTCGTCCCCGGCTTCGCCCTCGCCGCCGGGCCACGGGAACGCGGCCTGGGCCGGGGAGAGCTGCGTGGCCTGGGCCCGGACGTGAGCCGCGAAGACGCCGCCAGAGCCGTGGTGGAGGGCGTCGCCATGGGACTGCGCCGGTGCCTCGCGCCGCATCTCACCGGCGACCTCACGGTGTGCGGCGGCGGCGCCCGCGACCCGCGCTGGGTCCAGGTGCTGGCCGACGTGCTGGGCAGGCCGGTCACGGTGGCCGGGGAGCCGGACGCGGCGAGCACGGGCCTGGGCGTGCTGGCCTGGCGAGCCCTGGGGAAGGAGGCGGATCGATCCGCGCCCGCGCCCGCGCTGACCGTGGAGCCCCGCCCGGCAGCCACCGGCCACTACGCCGATCGCTACGCCGAATTCACGTCAGCGCTCGTCTCAGGGCTCCCGGGGCTCTCGTCAGGGCGCTCGGCTAACGATTCGGCAGATCTCTTGCGCGGTTAACGCAATATGGACAAGATGGGAACCTGTCTGACAGTCGGGTAGCCAGGCACCCCAAGGGGCAATGCGCACCCGTCGCTGGTCAGACAGGAGGGCACACCGATGCCGGCAGGCGATCCAACTCGAGACGACGCCCATTCAACGCACAAAGAAGGATTCGAGATGGGGAAGACACAAAGCCTGACGGCGGTGATCGTGGCTGCCGCGGTAGCGATGACCGCGTGCGGCGGCGGGGGGACGGGTGCCGCCGAGCAGAAGGAGCTGAGCGTCTGGTTCAACGATCCGGGACCGAAGCTCCAGGAAACGGTGAAAGGGCTGATCTCGGGATTCGAGAAGGCCAATCCAGGGGTGAAGGTCAGCCTGCGCTTCATCGGCGGGGCCGACACCCACCAGCAGTTCGTGACCGCGATCGCCGGAGGGGCGCCGCCCTGTGTGGCCACCCTCGGCAACACCTGGACGCCCGAGTTCGCCCAGATGGGGGCGCTGGCGCCGGTGGACCTCACGCCCGAGCAGGCCAAGCAGAAGTTCGTCGGCTCGATGGTGGACAGCGTCACGAACGACGGCAAGATCTACGGATATCCCTACAACGTCGCCAACAGGGCGCTCGTCTACCGCAAGGACCTGCTGGAGAAGAGCGGCCTCGACGTCCCCAAGACCTGGGACGAGACCAAGGCCGCGGCCGCCAAGCTGGCCGCGGACAACAAGGCGGAGGGCATCGCCGGCTTCGGCATCGTCGGCGGTGAGATCTGGTACTACCTGCCGATGGTCTGGAACTGGGGCGGCGAGATCGCCACCCAGCAGGACGGCAAGTGGACGGCGACCATGAACACGCCACAGGCCAAGGCCGCCTTCGACTTCTACGCGAGCATGGTGCGCGACGACAAGGTCGCCCCCGCCGAGTCGGCCGGCTGGCTCGGCCCCGACGCGGTCAAGAGCCTCGGTCTCGGCAAGGTCGCGATGGGGCTGTTCGGCCCCTGGCAGATCAAGCAACTCGTCGCCGAGAAGCCCGAGCTGAAGGAGCAGCTCGGCGTCGCGCTCATCCCGTCGGGCCCCAGCGGGAACAACGACACCTTCGCCGGCGGCAGCAACCTGGTCGTCTTCAACCAGTGCCAGGCCAAGGCGGAGGCCACGGCGCTGCTGCACTACATGGTGCAGCCCCAGAACGTCACCCAGTACACCTCCGGCATCGGCATGCTGCCCGCCGCGCTCGACGGCATGAAGGCCGAGGCGGAGACCGGCTCGTTCGCCGACGACCTGTTCCGGCCGTTCGTCGAGCAGGCCCAGCACACCCGCTACATTCCCACCGACCCCGGCTGGGGCCGCATCGAGGGCAAGGGCTCGATCATCAACGCCATGCAGGCGCTGATCGGCGGGAAGTCCGACGTCAACACCACCATGTCGGACCTGAACACCGAGATGAACGCCGCCTTCGGCGGGTGATGCAGGTGGCCGACCACCCCCAGAGGATCGCCGCCCGGTTCACGGCCGCAGGCTCCCGCGCACGACGTACCTCCTCCGCCAACCGGCGGACGAAGCTGCTGCCCTGGCTGCTCATGGCCCCGACCGCGATCAGCGTCATCGCGGTCATCGGCTACCCGCTGGTGCAGACGGTCTGGCTCTCCCTGCACGAGGGCCAGGGTTTGATGACCGGCGAGTGGGTGGGCCTCGGCAACTACGTCGAGATGTTCACCACGCCCGCCACGCAGGCCGCGTTCGTCCGTACGCTGGTGCTCACGGCCGTGACCGTGGGCGGCGCGATGCTCATCGCCTTCCTGACGGCGCTCGTGCTCAACTCGGGGCTGCCGGGGATGCGGCTCCTGACCGTCCTGGTGGTGCTGCCCTGGGCGATGCCCAGGGTGTCGGCGGCCATCTTGTGGAAGTGGGCGTTCGACAGCCAGTACGGGCTGGTCAACTGGGTCCTGGTCGCGCTGGGCATGGACCAGTTCGAGGGGTTCAGCTGGTTCAGCACGGGGCCGAGCGCCCTGGTCGTGGTGTCCGTCGCGATCATCTGGGCCAAGGTGCCGTTCCTGGCGATCGCCCTGCTGGCGGCGCTGAGGTCGGTGCCGGGCGATCTGGTCGAGGCCGCGCGTCTGGACGGCGCCAACGCCTTCCAGACTCTCGTCCGCATCAAGCTGCCGATCATGCGGCCGGTGGTGATGGTGCTGCTCATCCTGGCCACCATCCAGGCGTTCCAGGCGTTCGACCACATCTTCGTGATGACGGTCCCGCCCGGCGGGCCGAACCACTCGACCGAGATCATCTCGCTGCTGACGTACCTGGAGGCGTTCGCCTTCCTGGACGGCGGGATGGGCTCCGCGCTCGCCCTGCTCAGCTTCGTCGTCCTGGCGCTGATCACCTACGTCTACGTCCGCGCCCAACGAGAGGAGCTGCGATGAGCGCCTCCGCCCTCCCGGCAGGTGTCCGCAGGCGCAGGGTGCTGCGCCGGGCCGGGCGCACGGCCCTGGGGCTCTGCGCCGTGGTCATCGGCGTGGTCAGCGTCTTCCCGTTCTTCTGGATGCTCCTCACGTCCGTCAAGCCGGACCGGGAGATCTTCACGGTCACGCCGCAGTTGTGGACCTTCAACCCGACGCTGGAGCGGTTCGAGCTGCTGCTGTCCGGGGAGATCGGCAGGCAACTGGTCAACTCGCTGGTCATCGCGCTCGGGGCGACCGGGCTGGCGATCCTGTTCGGGACGCTGGCGGCGTACGCGCTGTCGCGGTTCGACGTGCCGGGGCGGCGGATCATCGCGGTGGCGCTGCTGGCCATCCAGATGCTGCCGGCGATCGTGGTGATCATCCCGCTGTTCACGCTCTACCGTACGGTGGGGCTGCTGAACACGTACGCGGGCGTGATCATCGCGCACATGGCGCTGTCCGTGGCACTCGCGGTCTGGCTCGTCCGCGGCTTCCTGGCCGGCATCCCGGTGGCCCTCGACGAGGCCGCGATGGTGGACGGCGCCGACCGCAACCGGGTGCTGATCCACATCATCTTCCCCCTGGCGCTGCCCGGGATCGGCGTCAGCGCGATCTTCGCCTTCATCACGTCATGGAACGAACTGCTGATCGCGATGACGTTCCTGCAGCAGGAGGAGATGAAGACCCTCCCGGGCGCGCTCCAGCAGTTCACCAACCAGTACGGCACCGACTGGGGCGGGATCATGACCGCCAGCACGATCTTCGCCGTCCCGGTGATGATCTTCTTCGTCGCCATCCGCCGCTACCTGGTGGCCGGGATGGCGGTGGGCGCGGTGAAGGGATGACCTCCGGTGTCCGGCAGGCCCCGATGTCCGCAGACCCCGGTGTCCCACAGACCGGTATCCCACAGAAAGGAATCCCCATGGAACCGATGAAGGTCGCCGTGCTCGGCGCCGGCAACATCGCCATCCAGCCCAACGGTGTGCTGCCCAACCTGCACCACATCCCCGACAAGGCCGTGGTCACGGCGATCGCCGACCCGGTGGAGGAGAAGGCGGCCGAGGCGGCGCGGCGCTTCGGCATCCCGAAGTCGTTCACGTCCCTGGAGGACATGCTCGACTTCGGCGACTTCGACGCGGTCGTCAACCTCACCCCCATCCCCGTGCACGGCGAGACCTCGCTGAAGATCCTCCAGGCGGGCAAGCACCTCACCACCGAGAAGCCGGTCGGCGTCACCCTCGACGAGGTGGACGCCCTGGAGCGGGAGGCCACGGCCAGAGGGCTGTCCGTCGTCTGCGCGCCGCCGAACATGCTCTACCCCACACGCCGCGAGGCCCGGCGGCTGCTGGCGGCGGGCACCATCGGGCGGCTGTGCTTCGTCCGGCACCGCTCGTCCGGCCCCGGGCCGGGCAGCATCGCGTGGCCGAGCGACCCGAGCTGGTTCTACGAGAAGGGCTCGGGGCCGATGTTCGACATCGGCGTCTACAGCATGCACGAGATGATCGGCATCCTGAACCGGCCGGTCAAGCGGGTGTTCGGGTTCTTCGGCATCACCGACGCGATCAGGACCGTGCCGGCGGGGCCGTACCGGGGGCTGGAGATCCCGGTGACCGCCAATGACAACAACCTGGTGCTGATGGACTTCGGTGACTCGCTGTTCGGCGTGGTGGACGGGACGTACAACGTGTGGGCGGCCAAGTCCCCGCGCATGGAGGTCTTCGGCCGGGAGGGCGTCATGAACATGTGGCGCAACCTGAACGAGACGACCGGGCAGCAGCTTGAGGTGTACCGGGTGGACCAGGAACGTTCCGTGCGCGGCTGGTGGGACGTCGCCCTCGGCGACCTGAGGTTCGCGCAGCAGCACGTTGACGACCTGAAGCGGGCCCTGATCGTGGAGCACCTGGTGGACGTGGTACGCGGTGACCGGCAGAACGAGCTGCCGCTCGACCAGGCCAGGCACGCGCTGGAGATCATGCTGAAGGCCGAGCAGGCGGGCGAGACCGGGGAGGCGATCGAGCTGACCACCACGTTCGAGCCCATCCGCTTCGACCCGGGCGTCAAGGAGGAGGCCCTGGTCCATGGCTGACCTGCCCGCGCCGGTGCTCAGATTCGGGGTGATCGGCCTGAGCAGCGACCACGTCTGGGACATGCTGGCCGCCCTGCGCGAGCAGGAGGGCGTCGAGGTGGTGGCGGCGGCGGACCCGTCGCCCGCCCTGCGCGCGCGGGC